>JANXSC010000371.1 GCA_025352845.1 Opitutaceae bacterium | reverse complement strand
CCGCGCGGCGCGCGCCGCGCGGCGCGCGTTCCATTCAGCGAGACGCGGCAGCTTCGCGCGCAGAAAGGCCGCCTGTAATTCGCTGAGTCGCGAGTTGAGCCCGATGAATTCGTTTTGATAGCGGACCTTCGAGCCATAGTTGCGCAGGTGGCGGATTTTTTCGGCGAGCATGTCGTCGTTCGTCGTGACGGCGCCGCCGTCAGCCATCGCGCCAAGGTTCTTGCTCGGATAAAAGCTCACTCCCGCCGCGTGGCCGAGTGCGCCCGCCGCGCGATCGTGGCAGCGTGCGCCGTGCGACTGCGCCGCATCCTCCAGCACGAAGAGACCGTGGCGCGCCGCGATGGCGTTGATGGCCGCCATGTCGGCAGTCTGGCCATAGAGGTGAATAGGCAGGATCGCTTTCGTGCGCGGGGTGATGAGCGCTTCGAGGCGCGCCGGATCGAGGTTGTAGGTGGCAGGGTCGGGCTCGCAGGGCACGGGGCGCGCGCCGACGTGCGTGACGGCGAGCCACGTCGCGATATAGCCGTGCGAGGGCACGATCACTTCGTCGCCCGCACCGATGCCGCGCGCCATCAAGACGAGCTGCATGGCCTCAAGGCCGTTGGCCACGCCGACGCAATGCTTCACGCCGACGCTCGCGGCGTATTCCGCTTCGAAGGCTTCCAGTTCTTTTCCCAACAGCAGCCAGCCCGACTCCATTACGCGGTGGTAAGCCGCATCGAGTTCGGCACGCAGCTCGTCGTAGGCGGGTTTGAGATCGAGGATCGGAATTTTCATCTCATACGAATTTCAACTTCCTCGCCGCAAACGCCACCATGCGCAGGAGCAGCCAGCCGTGTTTCCAGCGTTGGATGTTGGTCGTGCCGTAGGTGCGCTCGCGGTAACGGATCGGGACGTCGGCGATTTTTAGATTCAACTTGGCCGCGCCAAAGAGCAGGTCGAAATCGCCGAAGGGATCGAAGTCCCCAAAGTAGGCGCGGTTGGCCGCGATGCGTTCGTAGTGGGCGCGCGTGAGCACTTTGGTGCCGCAGAGTGTGTCCTTCACCGGCTGGCCGAGGAGCCAGGTGAAGATGAGGCCGAAAGCCTTGTTTGCGCAGAGATTCAGAAACTGCATCGCCTTTTCGTCCATCGGATAGACGAGGCGCACACCATTCGCGAATTCCGCGCGGCCGCTCGCAATCACGTCGTAGAATTTCGGCAGCTCCTCGGGCGGCATCGTGAGATCGGCGTCGAGGATCATGAGCACATCGCCGGTCGCGGCCGCGAAACCGGCGCGCACGGCGTCGCCTTTGCCTTTGCCGGTCTGCTGGAAGATTTTGATTTTCCGCTGCGGGTAGGCGGCGGCGACGCGCTGGATTTCCGCCCACGTGTTATCCTTCGAGTGGCCCTCGACGAAAATCAGCTCGGTGCCCGCGCCCAGTTCGGAGGTGCGCGTGACGGCGGCTTCGATATTGCCCGCCTCGTTGCGCGCGGGAATCACCACGGAAACCGTGAGCGGTTTTGCGCCGGGCGCATGATCGCGGCGCGCCACGAAAAACACGGTGAGACACAGCCACGACACCAGCGGCCCGATCCAGCGATTGATCAGGGAGCCCAGTCCGACCAGGTGGAACGGCACCAATATCCGGCCGTGGCGGCAGACGGGGCTCCAGCCGGCGAGGCGTAGGAGGTTCAGGACGTCCGACGAGGCGAGCCAGCTGTTCTGCGGCTGCGCGGACTTGAGCCCGAGCGCCCCCATGATCGAGAGCAACGGCCGCCATAGCGTGTTCTGGAAATTGACGATCAGGCGTGTCTCGGGGTGCGAGATTTGATGCAGGCGCTCGAAGAGCCGCTGCACATCGGCGGCGAGGTTGAGCGTGTCGGAAATGATGATGACATCGAACTTCTCCGCGAGATCGAGGAGTTCGCCGGCCTGCACGAAAAATCGCGCCTCCGGCACGCGCGCCTGTGCGGCGGCGATTTGCGCCGGCGCGAGATCGATGCCGGTTTTCTTGGCGGCGCGCACCTGTGCGAGCAGCGAGCCGGAGCCGCAGCCGATTTCGAGCACGCTGGCGTCGGGCGGGATCAGGAGGTTGTAGTAGTGCGCGAGCAGCGCGCGGTAGGCGCGGGCGCCGGCCTGCGGCTCGGTCGGCGCGGCGTCGTAGAAGGCACGGACGCGGTCGAGGTGTTCGCGGGCGAGGGCGGAGATTTCGGACTGCATCAGGCGTTAAGAGCGAAGTGAGAGTGAAAGTGAAAGTGAGAGCGAGCCTGCGCTAGCGAGCAAGGGCTCGGAGCTCGGCCGCACTTTCACTCTCATATTCACTTTCCCTTTCACTGCACTCTGGGGTTGCAATCGCGGTGGACATCCCGCCGTCTGCCCCCTCAATTTTGCGTCAACTCATGGTGTTGCATGGTTCCACGTTATCGCGCCTCGTCTCGCGCGGCGTGTTTTTAGTCGTGACGGTTTTCTCCGCCGGATTGGCCTGTGCCCAGTCCGCCGATCTCGTGGGCACGATGCCCGAGGATTACCTGCCGGAGCTAAAGGCCATCCTTGCCGCGGCATTCGAGCGCTCGCCCAAATTGATCGCGGCGGAGTATGCCCGGGCGGTGCGCGAGGCACAGATCTACGGGGCCAATGCCGCGCGGCTGCCGAATGTCCGTGGCACTTCGGAATATGCCAGCAATCAGACCTCGGCCTCGGGCAACAGCAGCTCGCAGAGCCGGGCGAGCGGTTTCTTCTACCGGTTCGAGGCGAGCCAGGCGTTGTTTCACTGGGGCGCGCTGCAAAACCAGAGTCGCGCCGCCCAGATCAACCTGCTGGTGGAGCAAAAAAACTACGCCATCGCCGCGCGCGAACTGGGCATCGAATTGCGCAAGGCCTACCTCGCCCTGATCGTCGAAAAGGCAAAACTGCGGCAGGGGCGCGAGGCGCTGCGGATCTTCCGGGCTGATCTCGCGGTGACGCAGGAGAAAAACCAGGCGGGCCTCGTGTCCGCGGCGGTGCTTGAAGGCGACAAGCTCCGCGACCGTGAAATCGCGCTCGATCTGGCGCGCGGCGAGGCCGAGCTGGAGGCCAACCGGCGGCGCTTCGCGCGGCTGGCAGGTCTGGCTGAATTGCCCGAGGAGAAAATCCCCGCGGAGATTCCCCGGCTGGAGCACCGCCCCGCGCTGGCTGAGGCGATGACGGCGACGCTGCTCCGCAACGAAGCCAAGAGCACGCTCGAATACGAAGTTTACGACCTCAAGGTGCGCGAGGCTCTGCTCCGTGAGAAAATCGAGCGCACCCGGCTGCTACCGAAATTTTTCGCCGGGGCCGGCTACAGTCTCGAAAACAACACCGACGTGAACGGCAGCGCGATTAACCAGCAGGCCTTCCGCCGCCAGTCCGTGAGTGTCAGCATGCAGTGGTATATTTTCGACGGCTTCGCGACCAAGGGCGCGATTCGCGAGGCGCTCGCGGCCAAGCGGCTGCACGAGCGGGTCCGCGACGCCAAGGTTGGGACTGTTTTGCAGGACGCGCAGATTCTTGAGCGCAGCCTCAAGCTCGACGCCGACGCGCTTGATCTCGCCGAGATTCGTCATGCCATCGCCGTCGAGGGCCGCAAACGCGTCGCCGACGAAGCGGCGTTGGGCAACCTGCCGAAGGGCGATGTCGAGCGCGCGCAGGTAAATATTCTCCAGACCGATGCCGCCACCCTCTTCGCGCGAGCCACTTACCTTGGCCGATGGAGCGACTTTGTTGCGCTCGCCGGCGACGACCCCGTGCTGCAAAACCTTCCTGCCCGCCATGCTCCCCAAAAATAATCAAGGCAGTGTTCTCGTCCGGGTCATCATCGTGCTGGTGGTGCTCGCCGGTGCGGCCGTCGCGTTTTTTCTGTCCACGCAGCGCACCGCGCGCGTGAAGGCCGCGAGCCGCGACACCGCGGTCGATGCCGTCACCGGCAGCGTGATGATCTCCGCGGACGGCGGGTATCGCGATCTGCCGAGCGAGGCGGCGGGCAAGGTCGTCGAGTGCAACATCAAGCAAGGTTCATCTTTCAAGAAAGGCGATGTGCTCGTAAAATTGGACACGACCGATCTCCAACGCGGTAAAGACGAGGCCAAGCGGAAATACGATTCGGACAAGGAGCGCGCCAAATTTATTTTGGACAATAATCCCGAGAAGAAAGTCGCAGAGGAGAAACTGGCGAACTTGGAGCGTCTGCGCAAACTCGGCAATGTCTCCGATGACGATGTTAACGCCGCAGAACGGACGCTCGCAGCGATTAAGTCCAAGCTGGGGCTTGCAGCACTCGACGACAAGAAAGGCGACGAGGACTACAAGGTGTTGATAGACGGCTACGATTTGTTGCTGAAAAAAATGGAAGTGCGGGCGCCGTTCGACGGCGCAATCGAGAGCGTGCTCACATGGGAAGGGGCGTTGATCACCACGGGCACTCCGGTGGCCCGGGTGTATTCTCACAGCCGTATCGTCGCGGCCAAGATCGGTGAGGAGAGTTTTGGCCGCGTGAAGGTGGGGCAGAGCGCTCGGCTCCGACTGCTCACCTACGGCAACCAGAATTACGAGGCGACGGTGTCGGAGCTCTTACCCACGGCCGACGAGGCCCAGCGCTTCACCGTCAATCTCGAGGTGAAGGTCGATCCCAAGTTGCTCCCTGAGTTGTTGAAACCCGGCAGCTCGGGCGAGGTGACCATCACCGTCGCGCAGCGGCCCGGTGCCGTGATGATTCAGCGGCGCGGGTTGTTCGATGCCAACAAGGTCTTCGTCGTCAAAGACGGTCGCGTGCAGAAGCGCGAGGTCGAGGTGGGCTTCGTGGCTCTGAACATCGTGGAAATCCGCAAGGGCATCGAGGTCGGCGATCAGGTGATCGTCGATCGGCTGGAGGAGTTTCGCGACGGGCAGCGCGTGCGGGCCGAAGTGGAAAACTGAGCGGCGGTGCGTGCCGTGTTCCCCTGATGTCGCCCAACCTCCGCATCGCCTACCGGTTTCTCACGGCGAAGAAGCGGGCCATGTTGATGAGCCTGGCCTGCACGATTCTCGGCGTGGGGCTCTTCATCGTCACCCAAGCGACGACGCGCGGCTTCGAGGAATTCTTCACCAAGACGCTCCTCGGCATCAACGGTGCGCTGCGGATTGAGGACAAGATGCAGGACACGATGCGCAGCCTGCAGGCCGCGGGCTCGAGCGACGCCTATTTTGCACAGCGCGAGGGCGTAAAACTTATTGAGGGCATCGAGGAGCCGCAGTTGATTGCCGGGGCCGTGCGCGGGTTCCCCAATGTCCGCGCCGTGTCCGCGGTCGTCCGGGGCAACGTGCAGGTCACGAGCTCGTTCAAGACCGAGGATGCCCAGATCTTCGGCATCAACCTCGAGGATCACATCCGCGTCTCCGATCTCGCGCAGCAAATCACCAACGGCACGCTCGCCGATTTTCGCGATTCGGCCGGCGGCGCGCTCATGGGCCGCGTGCTCGCGGACCGGCTGCAGCTCGGCGTCGGCGACTCGTTCGTGCTCGCGGCGCGCGGCCAGTCGCGGAGCGTGCGGGTGGCGGCGATTTTCGAAACCGGTTACCGTGAAGCGGACAAGACCAACGTCTACCTGCACCAGCCCGCGGCGCGCTCGCTGCTGAAGAAACCCGCGGGCGCGTCGTTTTTGCAGGTGATGCTCCACGATCCGGAGCGCGCGCCGCTGGACGCCGCGCGGATGAAGCAGGTGCTCGGGCACGACGTGAAACCGTGGCAGGAGCGGGAGAAAACGTGGCTCGCGGTCTTTCGCGCGCTGCGGATCTCGACGGGCATCACCGTCACGGTGTTCACGCTCATCGCGAGCCTCGCGATGTTCAACACCCTCGCGATGATCGTGCTCGAGAAGACCAAGGACATCGCGATCCTGCGCTCGATGGGCTACGAGCGCCGCGACATCACGCAGATCTTTCTCTGGCAGGCCGGCATCGTGCTCGCCATCGGCGCGGTGGTCGGCGCGGGCTTCGGCGTGGGGGTGACCTGGCTCGTCTCGCTGGTGCCACTGCCGATCAACGGAATCTTCAAAACCGACACGTTCATCGTCGCGTGGAGTGGCATGCCGCTCTTCATCGCCCAAGCCATCGCGACGGCGCTTGTCATGGTGATGATTGCGAGCCTCGTGCCCGCGCGCCGCGCGGCGCGACTGGAACCGGGCGACATCGTTCGCGGCACGGCGCAATGAGCACGGTCCAAACAAATCCCGGCGAACTCGCGCTACGTTGCACCAACCTCCACCGCTATTTGGGGCAAGGTGAGGGCAGGGTGCATGTGCTGAAGGGCGTTTCCTTCGAGGCGAGGCGCGGACAGGTCTATGCGATTGTCGGGCCGTCGGGCTGCGGAAAGAGCACGCTGCTTTATCTGCTCGGCCTGCTCGACCAACCCGACGAGGGGCAAATCGAGATCAACGGCGCGGCGATGTCGAACAGCGATGACTTCGCCCGCACGCGGGCGCGCGGCGGGCACATCGGGTTCGTGTTTCAGTTTCATTTTCTGATGCTGGAGTTCACCGCGCTGGAAAACGTGATGATGCCGATGCGCAAGCTGGGTCGGCTCACGCCGGCGGAGATGAAGGCGCGCGCCCACGGGCTGCTCGATTCCGTCGGCCTGGGCGCGAAGACGCACCGGCTCGGCACGCAGCTCTCCGGCGGCGAGCAGCAGCGCGTCGCCGTGGCGCGCGCGCTGGCGAACCAGCCCACGATCCTGCTCGCCGACGAACCGACGGGAAATCTCGACGTGAAAAACTCCGCGCTCGTCTTCGATCTGCTCACGCGGCTTGCGAAAGAGCAGGGGCAGGCCGTGGTTTTGGTGACGCACAACCCCGAGATCGCGCAGCGCTGCGACTTCACGCGGCCGATGCGCGACGGATTGTTCGTCTGATTTCCCCGCCGGACCCTGATTGTTCACACGATAAGCGCGGGCGAATCCTTTGCGCGGGCGCGCTAATTCTCGCTCGGTGCCACACTCTGGCCGAAATTTTGGTTTACAACGGAAAGGGCGCTCCCTTGTTTCGGTCTCGATTCCCGTCCACTTCATCCCCTCACCGTGACCCACCATTCAACGCGAAAAAAATTCTTCGCCAAGCTGCTTGGAGTGGTGGCGGCTGCCAGTGTGGCACCCAAAATGTTGGCGGATTCGGTTTCGGCCTCGGAAAAGACGCTCGCGACAGGAAATGATGGAGCCTCGCGCCGTTTCAAACTTCGTCCTGATGCGCGTGCCGTCGCCCGGCGCGACGCCTCCTGAGCGAGGCCCAACCGGATCGCCTCTCGTCCATGTCGAAACTGTTTCCGAAGTCGGCCAACAAGCTTCCCCTTCAGATCATCGTGTATCTGGTGGTGCTGGCCGGCATCGCGACGGCGGGCGTCACCTACTACATGACGCCGAAATACTCGCGCGTGGGCTACGCGCCGGTGCAGCCGGTGCCGTTCAGCCACGCGCAGCACGTGGGCGAGGTCGGCCTCGATTGCCGTTACTGTCATTCCAACGTCGAGAAGTCCGGCCACTCCAACGTGCCGACGGCGCAGACGTGCATGAATTGCCACAGCATCATCAAGTCCACGAGCCCTCTGCTGGCCCCGGTGCGCGAGAGCTACGCGAACGGCACGCCCGTGCCGTGGGTCTGGATTCACCAGACGCCCGACTACGCCTACTTCAACCACTCCATCCACGTGAACCGCGGCATCTCCTGCGTCGAGTGCCACGGCAAGGTGAACGAGATGGACACCGTCACCCACATGCAGCCGCTGAGCATGGCGTTCTGCATCGAGTGCCACCGGAAACCGGAGACGCGCCTGCGCGATCCGAAGGATGTTTTCAATCTCAACTCCAAACGTCTCAGCGAGCAGGGGGCCGAAGGCGCGAAGAAGGCCAGTGACTTCGTGCACGATTGGAAGGTCAAACCCCCGCAGAGCTGCTCCGGCTGCCATCGATGAAACGCAAATTTGATCATCCCGCTCCGTCGGAACGCGAGCAGCTCACCGGACCGAAATACTGGCGGAGCCTCGACGAACTCACGGGCACGCCCGGTTTCAAGGCGCAGTTGGAACGCGAATTTCCCGAGGGCGCGGACACGCTCGACGGGGTGGATCGCCGCCACTTCATGAAGATCATGGCGGCTTCGTTTGCGCTCGGTGGCGCAGGCCTGGCGGGCTGCCGTCGTCCCGAAAAATTCATTCTGCCCTACGGCAAATCCGTTGAGGGCGTGATTCCCGGCCTGCCGTCGTATTACGCGACCGCGATGCCGGTGCGCAAATGGGCCGTGCCACTGCTGGCCGAGACGCATCAGGGCCGCCCGACCAAGCTGGAGGGTAATCCTTCCTATCTTCCTCACGGCGGCGCCGCGTCGCTCACAGCCCAGGCTTCCATCCTCGATCTCTACGATCCGGATCGGGCGACTGCGCACAAGCAGGTTGGGGCGACGATTTCCCGTGAGCAGGTGGATCAACTGCTCGCGACGATTGGGCAGACCTACGGTGGCACGCAGGGCGCGGGGCTCGCGTTTCTCGCGGAAGAATCTTCCTCACCGACCCGCCGCCGTCTTGTGATCGCGCTGCGCGCAAAATTTCCCCGCGCGATTTGGTCGGAATACGAGCCGGTGACTGACACGCCGCCGGTTCAGGCGGCGCAGGCGGCGTTCGGCGCGGCCGTGCGGCCGATCTACAATTTCAAGGCGGCGAAGCGCATCGTGTCGATCGACGCGGATTTTCTGCAGGCCGAGGCGGGCAGCCTCCTCTACGCGCGGGCGTTTTCCGAGGGTCGCCGCGTGACGAAGAAGAGCGACCCGATGAACCGCCTCTACGTGGCGGAGAGCGGACTCTCCCTCACTGGCAGCATGGCCGATCACCGGCTGCGGATCGCGTCGAGCCACGCGCTCGCGTTTGCCGTCAAGCTGGCCTCGGCGGTTTACCCGCAGTCGGCCGAGGCGCTCGCGCCCTACGCGCAGGGCGTCGAGATTCCGCAGGCGTGGATCGATGCGTGCGCCGCCGATCTCAGGGCGAATCCCGGTTCATCGCTCGTCGTGGCTGGCTCGCATCTGCCGCCCGAAGTCCACGCGCTCGTTTACGGGATCAACACCGCGATCGAGGCGATTGGTTCGACGGTCAATTTTGTCGCGGATGAATCCACGGCCGGCGTTTCGTCGCTCGGCGGACTCGCTACGGCGATGAAGGCCGGCTCGGTCAAGACGCTCGTCGTCCTCGGCGGCAACCCCGCCTACAACGCCCCCGCCGATCTCGATTGGGCGGCGTTGCAGAAGTCCGTCGGAGAGGTCGTGCGTGTCGGTTACTACGCGGATGAGACCTCGGCGGTTGGGGCGACGACGCATATCGTCCGCGCCCACTATCTCGAGTCGTGGGGCGATGCCCGCACGGTCGATGGCACGGTGGTGCCGGTGCAGCCGATGATCCTGCCGCTCTTCGGCGGCCTGACCGACATCGAGGTGCTCGCCCGCATCCTCGGCGAAACCAATCCCGATCCCTACGCGCTCGTCGCGACGACGATCACGGCGCTATCCGGCGCGGGCGCAAACACCGACAAGGTGATGGCGCGATTCCTCCACGACGGTGTGCTCGCGGGCTCCGCCGCGAAGCCGGTCTCGGTGCGCTTCAACGCGAATGGCGCGCGTCAGACGCTCGCCGCGGTGAAACCGGCCGCCACCTTTAGCGCGAAGAGCCTCGAGGTGCGTTTCGTGTGCGACCACAAGATGGACGACGGTCGCTTCGCCAACAACGGCTGGCTCCAGGAGTGCCCTGATCCGATCACGAAAATTTCCTGGGACAACGCGATCCTCGTGAGCCCCAAGCTCGGCAAGGAGCTCGGAATTTATCACGCGAACACCGGCATTCAGGTGGCGCGGCAGGAAGAGGCCGAGTTTACGATGGGCAAGGAAAACGCCCGCGTTTTCGAGCTCACCGTGGGCGGGCGCACGGTGAGCGGTCCGGTGCATATTCAGCCGGGTCTCTCCAACTACACCGTCGTCGTGCCGCTCGGCTATGGCCGGACGGTGACCGGTCACGTCGGCAAAGGCGCGGGTTTCAGCGCCTATCCGCTGCGCACCACGGAGGCGATGCATGTCGCCACGGGCGCCACGCTGACCGATACCAAAACCCGCGTGCTGCTCGCCAACACGCAGGAGCATTGGTCGATGGAGGGACGCGACATCGTGCGCGAAGCCAACTACGAGCCGGCCACCATGCCCGACGGCAAGAGCTACCAGGAAAATCCCGGCTACGTTAACACCATCGGCATGGAGTCTCACGCGCCGAGCAACCTCGGCCCCGTGGGCGAAAAGATGTCGCCGCCGCAGCGTGCCACGCAGATTCCCCGCGGCAACTCGCTCTACACGACGCCGCAGTTCGGCAAAAAGGAAGACGGCTACCACCAGTGGGGCATGTCGATCGATCTCAATACCTGCATCGGTTGCAACGCCTGCGTCGTCGCCTGTCAGGCCGAGAACAACATACCGATCGTCGGCAAGGATCAGGTGATGCGTGGCCGTGAGATGCACTGGATCCGCATCGACCGTTACTATTCGAGCGGCGACATCGATGGCGGTGCCTTCGGCGGCGAGGGCAACACGACGCTTCCCGAGGAGCCGCAGATTTCGCTCCAGCCGATGACGTGTGTCCACTGCGAACTCGCGCCGTGCGAGACCGTGTGCCCCGTCAACGCCACGGTGCATGACGAGGAGGGCCTCAACGTGATGGCCTACAACCGCTGCATCGGCACCCGCTATTGCGCGAACAATTGTCCCTACAAAGTTCGCCGCTTTAATTTCTTCAACTGGAACGAGCGCAAGCTCGACCAGCTCTACCTCGGCCCGCTCGGCGATTCCGGCATGCCCGAGCTCGTGAAGATGGGCAAGAATCCCGAGGTCACCATCCGCATGCGCGGCGTGATGGAGAAGTGCACTTATTGCGTGCAGCGCATCCAGAACGCGAAGATCCAGCACAAGGTGAAGATGGCGCAGGCCGGCCAGCCCGGCGAGGTCCGGGTGCCCGATGGCACGATCAAGACGGCGTGCCAGCAGACCTGTCCCGTCGATGCGATTGTGTTCGGCGACATCCTCGACGAGCAGAGCGACGTCAGTGTCGCCAAAAAGCGCGAGCAGGACTACGCGGTGCTCGGTTATCTCAACGTGCGCCCGCGCACGACGTATTCCGGCAAGCTGCGGAATCCGAACCCGAAGATGCCCGACTACAACGCGCTGCCGATGAGCCGCGTCGAATACGACCGGAAGAACGTGCCCCAGACGCACGGCCACGGTGCCGCCGCGGGCGCGCACGGTTCCCCTGGCAACGAGAAGCAGGCCGAAAAAAAAGGCGCGCACTAAGATGAAGACGTGCCGCACCAACCGTAGCACGGGCAGTCTGCCCGTGCCGACGCGGGCAGACTGCCCGCGTCACGCTACCCGAATCCGCGCCAACCTCGGAGGACTCCGCTAATGTCCCACGCCTCCGAACACGCCGCCGATGCCCCGGCCATCCTCCGCGAGGTGAAGCCCGCGGTGCTGCCGCGCGCCGTCCTCGTCGAAAACAACCGCAGCTTCTCCTGGATCACCGAGAAAATCTGCGGGATCATCGAGGGCAAGACGCCGACGTGGTGGTGGGTGTGCTTCATCCTCGCGTGCTTCGTCGCGTCGTTCACCGTCGCGGGCCTGACCTACCTCGTCGCGACCGGCGTCGGCGTGTGGGGCCACGCAAATCCCGTCAACTGGGCGTGGGACATCGTCAACTTCGTCTTCTGGATCGGCATCGGCCACGCCGGCACGCTCATCTCCGCGATCCTCTGCCTGCTGCGCCAGAAGTGGCGCACGTCGATCAACCGCGCGGCCGAGGCGATGACGATCTTCGCCGTCGTCTGCGCCGCAATCTTCCCGGTCTTCCACGTCGGCCGCATCTGGTATGCGTGGTTCCTGTTCCCGATTCCGAACTCGAATATCATCTGGCAGAATTTCCGTTCGCCGCTGGAGTGGGACGTGTTCGCCGTCTCGACCTACGGCACGGTGTCGGTGCTCTTCTGGTATGTCGGCCTCATCCCCGACCTCGCGGTGTTGCGCGACCGGTTCTTCGCGACGGGAAATAAATTTCGCTCCTTCCTCTACGGTCTCTTCGCGTTGGGCTGGCGCGGTTCCAACCGCCACTGGAGCAACTACGAGATGGCCTACCTGATTCTCGCCGGCGTCTCGACGCCGCTCGTGCTCTCGGTGCACACCATCGTTTCGTTCGACTTCGCGGTCTCGCTGATCCCTGGCTGGCACACTACGATCTTTCCGCCGTATTTCGTGGCGGGCGCCATCTTCTCCGGCTTCGGCATGGTGATGACGCTCATGCTCCCGCTGCGCGCGATCTACGGGCTGAAGGATTTGATCACGCAGTATCACATCGACTGCATGTGCAAGATCACGTTGGCGACCGGCACCATCGTCGGCTACGCCTACGGCATGGAGTTCTTCATCGCGTGGTATAGCGGGAACCCGTATGAGGGCTTCGCGTTTATCAACCGCGCCTTCGGCCACTACTCGTGGGCCTACTGGATTATGATCTCGTGCAACGTGATCACGCCGCAGTTCTTCTGGTTCAAGGCCGTCCGCGAAAACACCGCGCTCGTCTGGGTGCTCTCGATCTTCGTGAATGTCGGCATGTGGTTTGAGCGTTTCGTGATCATCGTGACCTCCCTGGCGCGCGACTTCCTGCCGTCGAGCTGGGGCTACTATTCGCCGAGCGTCGTCGAAATCTTCACGTTCTTCGGGACGTTCGGCGTGTTCTCGGTGCTGTTCCTCCTCTTCATCCGCTTCCTCCCCATCATGCCGATGGCCGAGTTGAAGGCGGTCACGCCCCAGGCCGATGTCCACGGCCACGGCGGCACCACCGGCCACGGCGCGGCGGAAGTGCAGCAAGCCCACTGATCCCGACCATGGCTGCCCAACCACACGGCCTGATCGCCACCTTTGAAACGACGCCCGATCTCTACCACGCGGCGGAGCAGGTCCGCGACGCGGGCTACCGCCACTGGGACTGCATCACGCCGTTCCCCGTCCACGGCCTCGACAAGGCGATGGGCCTCAAGCGCTCGATCGTGCCGCGCATCTCGCTCGCGGGCGGCATCACGGGCTTCATCACCGGCATGACGCTGATCTGGTGGACGGGCGAGGTGGACTATCCGCTCATCGTCGGCGGCAAGCCGATGTTCAGCCCGATGTTCGCGTTTCCCGTGAGCTACGAGCTCACGATTCTTTTCACCGCCTTCGCCACCATCATCGGCATGTTGGTCGTGAACGGCCTGCCCCGGCACTATCACCCCGTGCTGAAATATGATCACATTGTCCGCGGCATGGACGACACGTTCTTCATCGTGATCGAGTCGCGCGATCCCCGGTTCAATCTCGCCAACACCAAGGCTCTCCTAGAGAAGGCCGGCGGCAAGGCGATCACGGAGCTGGAGCCCTGAGCCATGCGGAACGTCTATCTCGCCACCCTCTTCGCCTGCGTGCTCCTGGTCTCGATCCTCGGCTTCCGCGGCGCGAAGTTCACCGCGCCGCCGATCGATATTTTTCCGGAGTGGGCGTTCCCCAGCATGAAGCACCAGCCCAAGCACCGGCCGCAGTCGGAGAGTAAATTTTTTGCCGACGGTCGCTCCGACCGCATACCTCCGGAGCACACGGTCGCACGCGGAATGTTGCGCGAGGACGAGCACCTCTATCAGGGCAAGGTGGCGGGCGGTGCCTTCGCGACCGGGATGCCGGCGAGGGTGACGGTGGACATGAAGCTCCTCGAGCGCGGGCAGAACCGCTATCAAATTTATTGCGCACCCTGCCACGGGGCTTTGGGTGACGGCAAAGGCATGACCGTGAAATACGGGATGGGCACCGTCGCCGCCAACGGCAACTACCACGACCCTCGCCTGCGCACGATGCCCGACGGCGAGATCTTCAACACCATCACCAATGGCAAAAACACCATGCTCGGCTACGCCGACAAACTCACGCCCGCGGATCGCTGGGCGGTGGTGGTTTACGTGCGGGCGCTCCAGCGCGCACAACAGGGCACCGCGGCCGACGTGACCGACGCGGCCGCCAAATCCACCCTCGGCCTCCCATGAGCACTCCCGCCGCCACCGTCTCCGCTGCGGCCGCACCGGCCGAGTCCTCCGGTCCCACTGTGGCTGGCAAGGCACTCGTCATCGGCATCGTCGGGCTCGTGTTGACCGCGCTGGGAGTTCTCGTTTCCGGTGCGGAAAAAG
The DNA here is from genome assembly GCA_025352845.1 of Opitutaceae bacterium. GTDB lineage: Bacteria > Verrucomicrobiota > Verrucomicrobiia > Opitutales > Opitutaceae > ER46. Next base: position 1,562 of record JANXSC010000371.1, on the reverse strand, counting down.
CGGCGATGTCCTACCTCGTGGGCATCACGTTCTGGACCGCGATCGCCATCGGCATGCTGCTGCTCGTTTTGATTCATCACATCGTGGACGCTTCGTGGTCGGTGGTGATTCGGCGGCAGTTTGAGCACGGGTTCGTGGCCTTCAAATGGCTGGCCCTCCTCTTCCTCCCGCTCGCGCTCACGCCGTTTCTCGGCCACGGCGATCTGGTGTGGCCGTGGATGAATGCGGACCACGTGATCCACGGCGGCCATACCGTCGGGCACGATCCGCTCTACATTAAAAAATCGGGCTTCTTGAACACCAATATGTTTCTGGGCGTCACTTTCGTTTCCTTTCTCCTCTGGATGTGGGTCTCGGCGCGGCTCCGGAAAGCTTCCTTCTCCCAGGATGTGGATGGTGACGTGAAGTGGACCTACATGAATCGCAAGACCGCGGCGTTCGGTCTCCCGATTGCGGCGTTCTCGCTCACGGCCATCGCTATCTTCTGGGTGAAGTCGCTCGAATATCACTGGTTCTCCACGATGTATGGCGTGTGGTTCTTCGCCAACTGCGTGCGCGGCGCGCTCTGCTGCGGCGTGTTCATCATGGTGTGGCTCTACCGTCGCGGTGATTTCCGCGGCATCCTCAACCCGAACCACTGGCACAGCATCGGCATGCTCATGCTCGCGTTCACCGTGTTCTGGGCCTACGTGACGTTCTCGCAATACTTCCTGATCTGGAACGCCAACGTCCCCGAGGAAACCTTCTGGTATAACCTCCGCGAGTTGAACCACGACGGCTCCACCAACCAGTGGTGGTATGTCGGCCTCGTGATTTTGTTCGGCCACTTCTTCGTGCCGTTCTTCGCGCTGCTCTCCTACCGCTTCAAGGTCACGCCGCACATCATCCGCCGCATCGCGCTGTGGAATCTCACGATCATCCTTGTGGACATGTGCTACAATATCCTGCCGGCGCTGAAGGATTCGCACGAGGATTCGCTGCCGTTTTTCTCCCTGCACCTGCTCTGGGTTCTGACCTCCGTGGTCGGCGTCGGCGGCGTCTGCGTCTGGGCCTACCTGCGCAGCCTGCCCACGACGAAACTCATCCCGATTCGCGACCCGCGCATCGGCGAAAGCCTCACGCACCATGAGTGACGCGTCCGCCACGCCGGCCCGCCCGGTCTCGCTGTTGACGATCGTGTTTCTGTTCGCGCTCTTCGCGACGTTCCTCCTCGCGATCCGCTGGTTCTACGAGCCGGCCATGGTTTCGCCGCAGAACGCCGCGGCGGAAAACCTCACCAAGGAACTTGAATGGCGCGCGACCGCTGCGGTGCGCCGCGAGGTTTTGACCGCCCAGCGTGAGACCGAGGCCAAGCAGGCGACGACCTACGCTTGGATCGATCAAAAGGCCGGCGTGGTGCAACTGCCCATCGCGCGGGCGATGGAACTGACCGCTCAGAAATACGGCGCGAAGAAATAATCCCGGCAGCAAATTTTCCCTTCTGTGATGACCAACGCTCCGACCAACGCCGCTTCGGCTGAAGTCACCGCCATCGACACCCAGGCCCGCGGCCCGCTGCTCCT
>JANXSC010000350.1 GCA_025352845.1 Opitutaceae bacterium | reverse complement strand
GTGGCGAGGCGCAGCAGCCAGGACGGCGCCGGCTGCGCGGGGCCAACGGGCGGCGCGGCCCAGATGCGGGTGGCGCGCCCGGTGCCGGAGGAAAAATAGGTCATGAGGAACCGGCCGTCGTCGCTGAAGTCCAGGTTGGGCGTGGCGCCGGTGGCGTGTTTCAACGAGTCAGCGAGCGGCAGGCCCGTGGGCCGGTCCCACACGCGGACGGCGCCGGCGACGGTCGACGTGAGGACGCGGGCGTTGTCGGGGCTGAATTGGATGCAGTTCACGGTCGCGGCGTGGCCGAGCGGCGCACCCACGGCTTCGTGCGTCGCGGCGTCGCGCACCTGCGCGGTGCCGTCCGCGGAGCCGGTGGCGTAGTAGCGACCGTCGGACGAGAAGTCGATGCGCTCGAGCCCGTAGCTGTGCGCCTGAATCGACTGCAGCGGCTTGCCGGAAACGCCGTCCCAGATTTGCAGCGTGCCCCAGGCGTTGCCGGTCAGCAGGCGCGAGCCGTCGCGGTTGAAGCGTGCCGCCAGAAACGTGGCGCCGGACTCCGGCGCGAGTTGGAAGAGGAGCTTGCCATCGCGAATGCCGTAAACGCGCAGCGCGCCATCCTCGGCCAGTTCGCGAATCACGAGGCGCTGATCGTCGGGACTGATATCGGTGCTGTCGGCCCGGGTCGTCAGCGTGACCGCGCCGGAAGCGATCTCGGAAATTTTTCGGACGGCGCGCAGGTCCCAGCACGCAACGGACGACTGCGAATTACCGGTGCCGGCCTGACTGCCGATGGCCGCGATTTTCCCCGTGGCACTCAGTATGGGGGTGGGAGTGCTCGTATTGGAAAACGTCTCGGCAAAAGTGGTCTCCTGCGGCGGGCCGCTTTCGCCCCACGTCCAGATGGTCCGGCCGGCGGTGGCGGTGCGGACGAGCCAGACGTCGCCGGGGCGCACGGTGGTGCCGAAAAACCGTTGCGAGGTGCCGAGGATTCTCTGTGGCAGGGCAAAACCGCCGTCGATTTTCCGGCCGGACGCGACCTCGATCATCGTGGCCGCGGTGCCTGAGACATACATCGCCCGCGTCGGCGACTTGTCCATGAAGTGGGCGGCGAGGCCGGTGCCCGTCGGGCGCGGCAGCACCAGCGGCGCGGCCGGGTCGCGGGTGACTTCGAGCCGGTAGGCCGACCCCGTCGGAGAAAAGACGAGCACGGTGCGTCCGTCGTGCGAGAGCGTCGCGGCGCCGCGGCGGTCGAGCTTGAAGGTGGACTCGGCGAAGAGGGCGCCGGTGCGCAAATCCCAGAGCCGGATCTGGCCATCGATCGAGTTGGTGGCGTAGATGGCGCCGTCTTCGCTGATTCCGATGCCGGTGAAGGTGGCACCGTGGGGCAGCTCGGGGAACACCAACTGGCCGGTCTTCGCGTCGTAGATCCGGGCGGCGCGGTCGCCCGCCAAATTGAAGACGACGCGGTTGCCGTCTGGCGTGAGCACAATCTCGTTCGAGGAACTCGCGCTTGGAAACGGGATGGCCGGGCCGATGGGCTCGAGGGTGCGGGCGTCGCAGACCACGGCGGCCCTGGTTCGGTTGGTTTCGTCCTTCGTCGCTTCGGCTCCGAGATAAGTGAGCATGAGCACGCGGGTGCCGTCGGCGCTGAAGTTCTTCGCCCCATCGGCGCGCTGGGGATCTTCAAATGGGCGTGAGACCAGCACTTTTCCGTCGGGCACCGACAGGAGCACCGAAGTCGATCTTACCTTCTTTGAATCGCCACCTGAACCCCGGGCACCGACGAGTTCCCATAACGGAATCGCGAGCCGGCTGCTGTCGGGGCTGAACGGATTAAAGGTCGCGAAGTCGGTCGGCATCGTGTGGTTGAAGTGCTCGCCGTGGAAGCGCTCCTCGCCCGTGGCGGTGTCGAACACGGCCGTCGTCCCGCGAAACGTCGTCAACCAGCGTCCGTCCGGACTGAAGGCGAAATAGGTGCGCCATGTGCCGAGTTGAAAGAACGGCGTCTGAAACGCCTCCACGAGATTTGGCGGGGTGATGGCTTTTCCCTGCGGCCGCCCGGTGGCGGTGTCGCAGACCTGCACCGTGCCGTCGGCGAGCGCGACCGCGAAGAGCGCGGGGTTTTTGGCGGCGATGCGGATGCCCTCTTTCTGGATTTTTTGGTCAAAGGAAAACTCGCGGGCGATTTTCCACTCCACGAGGTCGAGGACGCGCACGCGGTTGTCCTCGCCCAGCAACAGTGCCGAGCGTCCGTCCGCGAGGATGAGCGCCTGGGTGGCGGGCGACGGCAGCGTGAGCGACGCGCCCACGGGCAGCAGGAAATTGCGCGCGGCCAGCGTCGAGACGATGCGCGTGGCGGCCACGCTGTGGCCCTGATCGCGGCGGGCGGCGGCGGCGAGGTAGGCGAGGCCGTCGCCGGTCCGGCCCTCGTCGAGGAGCCGCGAGCCGGTGGCGAGCTCGGCTTCGCCGGCGAGCGCCGCCGCGCGGCGCTGGGCGCGGAGACCGAACACCGCGCCGACGCACAGGGCGACGACGGCGAGGGCGAGCCCCGCGATCATGAAGCGCTGGCGGCGGGTCTGGCGCACGACGGCGGCGAGGGCGAGGCGCTCGCGCTCCCGGGATTGCTCGAGGGCGAGGCGCTGCTGGCGGGCGTCGCGGGCGTTGCGGACGACGTCGGCGAGCACGTCATGCGTCAGCTCCACGCGCTGCACGCCGATGCGATCCTCGAGGCGGAGCAGGCGACGCGAAACGAGCGTGTCGATGAGCGGTTGCGTGACCCCCGGCTCCTCCAGCGCGGTCTCGAGGGCGAGGTTGTCGCGGAAGCCGGATTTCGTGAGGAGCTTGTCCTCGACGAAGGTCCTCATGCCGGCCGGCAAATCGGCGACGCTGCGCTCGTAGAAATCGTTGAGGATTTCGCGGCGGTTGCCGGTCACGAGATCGGCGGTGATTTGCGGGTGGCCCAGCGCGCGGCGGCGCTCGTTGAGCTCGTGGCAGATGACGGAGAGCAACGGAGGCTCCACGGTGAGCTCGGCGAGGCGCTCGGCCGAGCCGCCGCGGGCGCCCGAGACGAATTCGACGATGGTGCGCGCGACGGTTTCGTTGACGAGGCCGGCGCCGGGCTTGACGACGGCGGCCAGGGCTTGCGTGCCCGTCATGCGGGTGAGCCGCATCCGGTTTTCCATCAGCGCGGGCATGATCTCGGCGAGGGTCTCGAGCTGCGGCAGGAAATCCTCGCGGAGCGAAAGGCACACGCGGTAATCGGTGCGGGCGAAATCGAACGCCTCCAGGTCGTCGGGCGATTGCTCGAGCCGCGCGACGACGCCATCGGGCACGCGGTTCTCGACGAGTTCGGCGAGCCCGTGCATGAACGCGACGGCCCGATCGCGTTGCGCCCCCACGCCGGCCCCGAGCGTGAAGAGTTCCTCGAACTGATCGATGACGAGGACGGGGATGATGGTGCGGGCGTCGCCAAACCC
>JANXSC010000337.1 GCA_025352845.1 Opitutaceae bacterium | reverse complement strand
TTCGGGTTTGCCGATGAGGTTGTCCAACTCAAATGGATCGCGCTCGTGATCGTAGAGCAGCCACGGGCCGGCGAGGTCGCGCACGTAGCTGTAGCGCGCGGTGCGGACCTGGCGGTATTCTTTGCCGCCGTTGTCGCGTTGAAATTCGCCGAAGGGCGAGACGCAGCGGATGATCGTCGCACCGCCCGAAGGATCGGCACCACCGCGCAGGTGGGCGGTGAAGTCGAGGCCCTCGACGCTTTTCGGAATCGGCCGGCCAACCAGCGCGAGGAGCGTGGGCATGATGTCCTCGGTGTTGATCGTGGCGGCGGTGCGTTGCGGCGCGATGCCGAGCGATTTCGGCAGCCGCCAGAGCATCGGCACGCGCACGGACTCCTCCCACGGGCGCTGCTTCCGCTGCTGCGCCTGCGAGCCAATCATGTCGCCGTGATCGGAGGTAAAGACGACGATGGTGTTGGCCGCGAGGCCGGTTTCGTCGAGCGTGCACAGGAGGTCGGCGAAGCAGTCGTCGAGCGCCGTGCAGTGCGCGTAGTAGCCGGCGAGCGCAGCGCGCGTGGGCACGGCATGCGACGGCGGGACGTTGGGGCGGAGCTGGATTTTATCGGCGGAGTATTTTTCGCGGTAGCTCGGCGGCGCGGTCTCGTAAGGGTTGTGCGGCGGGCCCCATGCGAGTTGCAGCAGAAACGGTTTCGCCGGCGAGGCCTTCGCGTGGTCGCGAAGGTAACGCTGCGCGTCGCGCGTCTGGGCCTGTGCATCGTAGCCCTCCCATTTGAGTTTCTCCGGCCCGTCGGCGTAATAAGGCGAATTGTTGTAGGCGTGGGTGCACTCAAGGACTTTCCAGTATTCGTAACCCTGGCGACGCTCCGGCGGGATGTAGTTGGAGCGGCCGTGGCCGTCGATGTGCCACTTGCCGATCATGCCGGTGGCGTAGCCGACGGCCTTGAGTTCTTTCGGCAAGGTGTCGGCGCTGGTCGCGAGCGGCACGTCGTTGAGAAAAAGCCCGTGCGTCATCGGTCTCTGCCCCGTGAGGAGCGTCGCGCGCATCGGCGTGCAGACCGGCATTCCGGAAACCGCCTGTGTGAAATGCACGCTCTCGCGCTCGAAGCGATCAAAGTGCGGCGTCCGCACATTGGGGTCGCCCGCGTAACCGAATGCCTGCGCGCGCCACTGGTCGGCGACGACGAGGAGAATATTCGGTGGCGACGACGGCGCGGAGGCGCGGGCGGCAAGTGTGGTGAGGAGGAGGGCGGCGAGGAACCGGAGGGACATGGAAGAAGGGCAGACCAAGACGTGATCTTAACTGAAAGCTGAACTCTTTCTTTGCATCAAAGCTGGCACCGAGTCCAAAAGGAACGATGGCCATTCTTTTCGATGAAGATCAAAAAGTCGCGGGCGCTCTTTGATTCATAGACTTCAAAGGCCTCAAGCGGCGCGGGTGAAAACCAAGTCGGAATCTTCTGAAAGATTCTGGAAAGCACGTGTTGTCGGGACGGCTGTGACAGCTTCGAGAATTCCGGATTGGTCGCCAACTCGCTCTTCACTTTGTCGCTCAACTCCAGCTCGAAGAACCAAGCGAATTCCGCCGTAAAATGAGGGGTTCGCATATACCACGAATGCAAAATCGAAATGCCATCGTTTGGAGCAGACTCTCCGAACGCGCGTTTCCAATTTTTTGGATCGTCAGTCCATGTTCCAGAAACAAACGGGCCACAGCCAGTGAGGACTAACGCGATCAGAAGAATCGGAAGTGATTTCATCGTAGGTGTATTTCCACGCGAGCTCACATCACCCGATCAGCTCCTTAATAACCGTCCCGCCGAACTGGCTGAGCTGCTTGAAGCGGCCGGCGTGGTAGAAGGTGAGTTTGTTGTCGTCGAGGCCGAGGAGGCGGAGGAGCGTGACGTGGACGTCGCGCACATGGTGGATGCAGTCGACGGCTTCCATGCCGGTCTCGTCGGTCGCGCCGATGGTGTGGCCGGCTTTCACGCCGCCGCCGGCGAACCACATCGTCATCGCCTTCGGGTTGTGGTCGCGACCGTAGGCGGTGCCGCCGCGCACGCCGTTGTCGGGCGTGCGGCCGAACTCGCCGCACCAGACGACGAGCGTGCTGTCGAGGAGCCCGCGCTGCTTGAGGTCGGCGATGAGCGCGGCGATGGGCTGATCGACGCCGCGCACCAGATTGCCGTGGGCGCGCTCGATGTAGTCGTGGCTGTCCCAGGTGCCGTTGTAGAGCTGCACGAAGCGCACGCCCTTCTCGACGAGCTTGCGCGCGAGGAGACATTTGCGGCCGAAGGCGTCGGTCGCGTCGGCACCGATGCCGTAGAGTTGTTTCGTTTTCTCGTCCTCCTTCGAGAGGTCGAGCGTCTCGGGCACCTGCAGCTGCATGCGGAAGGCGAGTTCGTAGTTGTCCATGCGCGCGGCGAGTTCGTCGAGGCCGGGGTGCGACGCGGCGTGGGCGGCGTTGAGTTGCGCAAGGAGATCGAGGTTCTTGCGCTGCCGCTCGCGCGTGACGCCGGCGGGCGGCGTGAGGTCGAGGATGGGCGAACCCTTCGCGCGCAGCGGCGTGCCCTGAAAACTCGCGGGCAGGTAGCCGTTGCTCCAATTCGCCGTGCCGCCCTGCGGATAACTGATCTCGGGCAACACGATGAAGCCGGGCAAATCCTGGTTGAGCGTGCCGAGGCCGTAGTTCACCCACGCGCCGAGGCCGGGATCGCCGCCGAAGCGGTTGCCGGTGTTCATCTGATACATCGCGGTCGGGTGATTCACGCTGTCCACCTGACAGCCGCGGTAGAAACAAAGATCGTCGGCGACGCGCGCGAGGTGCTCCCAGTTGGTCGCCATGTCGGCGCCGCTCTGGCCGGCCTTGCGAAACTCGAACGGACTCCGCACGTAGTAGCGCTTGCCGCTCTCCATCGCGGATTTCGTTTTCCCCTCGCGGGTGAATTCCTGGAGGTGGAGCTGTGCGAGTTTCGGCTTCGGGTCGAACGTATCGAGGTGCGAGGGGCCACCCTCCATCATCAGAAAAATACAGTTCTTCGCTTTGGCGGGCAGATGGCCGGGACGCGGCGCGAGGGGATTGGCTTTCTCAGCGGCGGACACAGACGACGCGAGCAACGAAGTGAACGCCACGCTGCCGAGACTCGCGCCGAGGCTGTAGAGAAAATCGCGGCGCGTCGGAGCGTGAAGGGCGCGCGCGCCGGCGCAGGGAAAGTAGGGCGTGCTCATGGCGGGATCAGGGATTGGTGGCGGGGATGCCGGTGTCTTCGCGCGTGGCGCGGGCGCGGGCGGTGAGGCGTTCGACGATGGCGGCGTGTTGCGCGGCGACGTTGCGCGACTCGCCGGGATCGGCGGTGAGATCGTAGAGTTCGGGCGGCGGGCCGAGGTGGAGTTTCCAACGGCCTTCGCGGAAGGACTCGCGGCGGTTTTGACGCAGACCGTAGAGCGAATAGAGCGTGGAGCGCGGCGAGCGGGCGTCTTTCGCGCCGAGGAGAACGGGGCTGATGTCGAAGCCGTCGAGGCCGGCGGGGAGCGCGGGATTTTCGGCGAGGCGCGCGAGGGTCGGCAGGATGTCGAGAGCGGATATTTCCTCCTCGCACACGCGGCCGGCCGGCACGCGGCCGGGCCACCATGCGAGGAACGGCACGCGCAGGCCGCCTTCGTAAACGGTGTGCTTCGTGCCGCGCAGGGGAAACGCGGTGCCGGGGGTGTTGCGCTCGGGGCCGTTGTCGCTCGTGAAAATCACGAGCGTGCGTTCGGCGAGGCCGAGCTGGCGGAGGCGGTCGAGGATGCGGCCGGTGCTGTCGTCGAGTTCCTCGACGGCGTCGCCGTAGAGGCCGCGCGCGGACTTGCCCTTGAAACGCGGCGAGGCGTCGAACGGGATGTGCGGCATCGCATGCGCAAGGTAGAGGAAGAACGGGCGCGCGCGATTCGCCGTGATGAACGCGAGCGCCTCGGCCGTGTAGAGTTCGGTCATCTCGGCGGGGACGGCGGGGCGTTTTTCCACGGTGTCGCCGCGCAGGACGGGCATGCCTCCTTCTTTTTCGAAGACGACGGTCTCGAATTTATCGAGGTTGTGCAGCACGCCGTAGTAGGAATCGAAGCCCTGATCGAGCGGACGCATCCCGGGTTTGAAACCGAGGTGCCACTTGCCGATACAGCCGGTCGCGTAGCCGCGCGGTTTCACGATTTCGGCGAGTGTGATCTCGGAGCCGGCGAGGCCGGTGGTGGCGTCGGGGCGGAGCACGCCGGTGGCGAGGCCGGTGCGGCCGGGATATTTTCCGGTCATGAGCGCCGCGCGCGACGGGGTGCAGAGCGGGGACGTGACGGAAAAATCCGTGAAGCGCGTGCCCTCGCGCGCCATGCGGTCGAGGTGCGGCGTGCGGATGTCCGGCGCGCCGTAGCAGGCGAGGTCGCCGTAGCCGAGGTCGTCGCAGTTGATGAGGATGACGCTGGGAAGCGTGGAGGCGGAGAGAGACAAACCGATTGGCCACAAAAAGCACAAAAATCGGAGGGCGATAGAAAGTCGAAATGCGCCTATGGGCGCACGGACGTGATGGCGGGATGGCGGAAGAAAATCATTCGTGCGCCTATGGGCGCTACGCACGGGTCCTTCGTGGCCGCCAGTTTTTGTGCTTTTTGTGGCCATCAATTCCGTGGTTTGGAAGGCGTCAGTCCACATACGCAAATTCGCTGGCGTTGAAGAGCGCGAGGCAGACATCGGCGAGGGCGCGGGTGTGGAGCGGGACGTTGGCGGGTTGCAGGTCGGACACGAAGTCGGCGTAGGCGTGGAGCGTTTCCTGAAAGGAGAATTTCTCGCCGGTGTTTTCCTCGACGGCGTCGCGGCGGATCTCGCGCGGCGGCGGCGTGGTCACAGGTTTTTCGGCGGCGATGAGTTCCTGGATTTCGTGCCAGTGCGCGAGGCATATCTGGGTCTCGGCGGCGGTGGGCGTGCGCGAGAGCACGAGGGCGAAGCAGCGTGCGATCGCGGCGGCATCGGTGGTTGTTTCCTTCACGGCGCGGGCGGCGAGGGCGAGGGCGCGCGCGTGGCTCGCCGCGCTGTTGAAGAGGCTGAACACCTGCGGCGTGATCGTGGAGGCGTCGCGGCGCTCGCAGGAGAAATCGGGCGTGGGCTGGTTGAAGACCTCCATCGCGGGATCGGGGAGGCCGCGGATTTTGAGCGCGTAGAGGCTGCGCCGGTGGCGCTGCGCGGGGAGCGGATTGGGCGTCCACGCGGCGGCAAACGTGCCCATGACCTGTCGCGGCTGGAGCGCGGCCTCGCGATTGATCTCGGGGCGATTGGGGATGCCGCCGAGCGCGGGATTGAGTTCGCCGGTGGCGGCGAGCATGGCGTCGCGCATTTCTTCGGCGGTGAGACGACGCGGGGCGAACGCGGCGTAACTCGTGCCGGCGGGATCTTTTTCGGTGAGGAGCTGGCGGTTGGGATGAGTGGCGGCGCGGCGGTAGGCGGCGCTCGTCATGATCGCGCGGTGGAGCTGTTTGAACGACCAGCCTTGCTCGACAAACGTGGCGGCGAGCCAGTCGAGCAGCTCGGGGTGCGTCGGTTTTTTTCCGGTGCTGCCAAAATTATTCGGGTTGCCCGCGAGCGGCTGGCCGAAATGCCAGAGCCAGACGCGATTCACGATCGCACGCGTGGTGAGCGCGTTGTCCGGACTCGCGACCCACTCGGAGAAGGCGCGGCGGCGGCCCTCGATCGCATCGGGCACGGGAGTTTTCTGGATCGCGCCGAGGACACTCAGCACGCCGGGCGACACTTTTCCGCCATTCGAAAACGGATCGCCGTAGGTGAGGATGCAGGTTTCCTCGAGTTCGCCGTCGGTCATGCGGTCGGCGGGCATTCGCAGCGGGGTGAAGACTGATTTCAGTTCGGGCGTGCGGCCGTTATAGACCGCGAGGGCGAAGGGCTCATAGCGGTCGAGCTCCCACTTGAGGCGCTCGAGGCCCTTGCGCGCGACGCGCTCGTTGCCGTAGTCGTCGGGGCTGAAGCCGACGAGCTTCGGTGGGAACTGGTCTTCGGGGACGTTTTGCCGCGTGAGGATGGCGCGTGCGGTGTTAAAGGCGCCCTCGAAATCGCGGCGCTTGCCCTTCCGTTCCTGAGTCCTCGCCTGCTCCACAGCGGCGTGCCACGCGGTGGGATCGATTTTCTTTTCGCGATACCAGGCCTCGGCCGATTCGAGCATCTGCGCGTCGAGGCGTGCGAGCGTGGCGAGATAGCCGGCGCGGCGCTGCGCGAGGTATTTTTCCTCGTCGAAGCCGGCGGTGTTTTCCACGGGGAGAAACGCCGCCGGACGCTCGGTGAGCTGCGTCGTGGCGAAGACGGCCTGCAACGAGTAGTAGTCGCGCGTCGGGATCGGGTCGAACTTGTGGTCGTGGCAGCGCGCGCACTGGAGCGACTGCGCGAGGAAGGTTTCGCCGACAGCGTTGGTGACATCGTCGAGGAAACGCTGGCGCGCGATCTTGGCGACTTCCATGCCGGTGAGTTCCCACGGGCCCATGCGGAGGAAACCGACGGCGACGAGCGACTCGGGATCGGCGGGATCGATCTCGTCGCCGGCGATCTGCTCGCGGATGAAACGGTCGTAGGGCTTGTCGGCGTTGAAAGCGCGCACGACGTAGTCGCGGTAGCGCCAGGCGTTGCCGCGCTCGAAGTCATTGGCGAAACCCGAGGTGTCGGCGTAGCGCACGACGTCGAGCCAGTGCTGCGCCATGCGCTCGCCGTAGTGCGGGCTGGCGAGGAGACGATCAATGAGATTGCGGATCGCGGATTGCGGATTGCGGATTGAGTCGGACTCGAAGGCCACGATTTCCTCGGGCGTGGGCGGGAGGCCGGTGAGGTCGAAGGTCGCGCGGCGGATGAAGGTGCGGGCGTCGGCGGGCGGTGCGACGGGCAGGCCGGCGGGGAGGCGCGCGGCGAGAAAGGCGTCGAGGGGATTTTCGATTTTCGATTCTCGATTTTCGATTGCGATCGAATCTGCGAGCACAGGGACGGATGGTTTGCGCACCGGTTGATACGCCCAGAGGCCCTCGGGTTTGTAGCGGCGATTGGTCCAGTCGGCGGAGAGGCCGCCGCTGGTGCGCACGAGCACGCCATCCTCGGCAGCCCACTTTTCGGCATTCGCGGCGGCGATGGTTTTTTGTTTCTCGGCATCCGGCCACGGTGCTCCGCCGACGATCCAGTTTTTCAGGTCGGCCATCTGCGCGGTGGTGAGCGCTTCGTTTTCCTTCGGCGGCATCGCCTCCCAGTCGGCGTGCATGCGGGTGACGGCGAGGTAGAGCGGGCTCGCGTCGGGTTGGCCGGCGATCCACGCGGGTTGGTTGCTGTCGCCGCCGATGAGCGCCTCGGCGCGCGTGCGCAGATCGAGGCCGCCCTTGATCTTGGCTTCGTCGTTGCCGTGGCAGGCGAGGCACTTGTCGTGCAGCAGCGGCGACACGCGGCGCACGAAGAGCGCCTCGGCGTCGATTTGCGCCGGCGCGGCGACGCCGGCCAGCGGGAAGGCGATCAACGCCACGACGATCGGGACTCGGTGCAGGGGGATCATTCGACGGGAGGGGCGGTGCGGTTAAAAAGAACTCTTTCCGCCAAAGGTCCAGAGCGAGCCGTAGTTTTGGCGCTGGCGAAACCGCGCGAACGCCGGGGTGCTGGGGCCGTAGATTTTGTTGTCCACGGGATCGTCATGGATGTTGCTGAGCGCGCAGAACAGCGTGAGGCGCTTGGTGAGGAAATACTCCGCGTTCAGGTCGATCACGAGGCGCTTGGAACTCCAGTTGTAGGTGTCGGCCTCGATACCGCGACCGGTGGCGACGGGGCCAAGGCGTTTCAGGCCGGTGTAGTTCCAGTTCATCTTCGCGGAGAATTTCGGCCGCGATAGGCTGACGCCCCAGTTGGCTAGGCGCGGAGTGTAGCCGTTGAAGCTGCCGGTGACATCGCCCGTGACGCGCTGGGCGCTGACGTTGCCGAAGACGCGCACGCCGCGCGCCCACTCGGGCAGAAACGTGAGCGCCTGCTTGTAGTTAAGACTCACACCGGTGCTGCGCACGGGTGTCGTGATGTTGCTCTGCGTGCTCACGTCGTAGTCGCCGTAGGTGGCAGGATTGAGCCCGTAAAGCGCGAGGAATTCGGGCGTGGCGCGGACGACGGACGAGCCGAAGAGATTCTCGAAATCTCGCTGGAAGGCGCTGACCGAGACGAGGCCCACCGGCTCGAAATAGTATTCCAACGCGACCTTGGTCGTGCGTGCGGTCCACGCCTTGATGCCGGCGTTGTTGAGTGCGATCTGGTTGTTCGGTCCGGGCGGGTTCTCGGTGTTGGGCAGGCTCACGTTACCGCCGTATTGGTTGAAGTCGGGCCGGCCCACGGACCAATAGTAGCCGGCGCGGGCGATGAGATTGTCGGTGACGTTAAACGCGGCGTTGAGGCTCGGGAACCAGCGCAGGTATTCTTTCTCCGTGTGCAGTCCGCGTTCGACATTCGTGAGCCGCACGGCCTCCAGCGCATCGGTCGTGATCGGGACGGGCACACGGTTGGCGCCCGTGACGATGACCCGGCCGGCGGCGTCGCGCTGGAAATTCCGCGTCGGGTCCACGAGCCGGCCCTCGGTGCTGACGTTGGTCTGCTCGGCGCGGACGCCGCC
>JANXSC010000324.1 GCA_025352845.1 Opitutaceae bacterium | reverse complement strand
ATCAGGGGCGGTGATTGTATGGGCTTGTTAAACCCGGTCAGCCGGCTCTCCGGTTGCTGCGTTTGACCGTGGGCTGAGTGGTTTGAGCGAGGGCGGGCGCGGGTGTCCGTTTGCGGGGCCGGCCGGCTTGAATGTCACGTTTGATGCCATGCAGCTTGCAGAACCGGCGCACATCCCTCGTGCCGATGTCGAGGCCGAGCGTGGCGAGATGCGCGCGCAAATCCCGCGTGGGGTAGGACTCGCGCGGATGCCGCAGGATGTAAAACAACACATTCAGCTTCCACCAGTCGGCATAGCCCACCGCCATGCGTCGCTCCGCTTTGTTCTCATACTTTTTCACGAAGGCGAGGGCTTGCCTCAGATGTTTGAGCAGCCGCCATTTTCCCAACGGAAGAACCGATTCCAAAAACGCGAGGCCGGCCCACAGGAGAGCCGGCGAAGCTTCCCCGGCTTCGCGCCACTGGCGCACCAGGAGGACCGTGCCGGGATCGAGCGTGCCCGCTTGGCAATGGTGGACGAGTTGCACGACCTCGTTCCAAGTCAGGCCGCCGTAAAATCCTGCGGGCATCTGCGATTTCAGCCGGCTTTGCTCTTCACGCCATGAGTCGTTGTCATCGGTGAGTTCCGCGAAGCGGGCGACCGTCGGCGGATCGTCTCTCATCGCAAGGCCGTCGAACTTGGTTCTTAGTTTCGCGTCGCGCGCGTAGTCCTCGCGCAACCAGTGGCGCAGCTCCGGCGACTGCCGGTAAAGCTTGAGGAACAGGGCCGCCGTGGCGCTCTCGTCGTTGTTTTCCACCAGTCGGCGGAGGAGCAAGTCGGAGTTCGCGGCGGGACCGGGCGGGGTCATCATGGATTCTTGTTGGAAAGCGCCGATCCGGGAATGTTCGCCGGAATCCCCGGGTCGAAGAGCCGGCGCAGCCGCTCGTAAAGCGCCCGCAGGTCCTGCCGGAAGGCCGCACTTTGCTCCGGGGTGGCCCGCGAAGCTTTGTCACCGGTGCTCAACGCCACGAGGAGCTTGTTGGCGAGCCGGACGTGCGGCGGGAGTTGATCCACATGCGGTGAATCCGTGCGGCACTTCGGCTCGGTCGCGATGCCGAGGCGCAAATAGACTTGCCGCAGGCTCAAGCCTTGGAGGGCCGTCACGTCGGGTGCGCTCTCGGCGAGCCGCATGTAGTTCTGTGCAGTTCGGTGCGTGCCTTGAAACTTTTCATTTAGCCAGAACCCCCACGCTGCGCCCATCGTGCGGCGCACGCGTTTTTGTTCGACGATGAGCAACTGACCGGCCTGCCACGCCGCCGCGACGCCGGCATGGAGGCATTTCCGGGATTCGTCCGTCTGCCGGACAACTTCCTTATGCAGCCGGTTGATTTCGTCGGCGTGCGACGCCGTGGCGGGCGGGTTCATGACTTGAGCCCGGTGGTGTGGCGGAAGCTCACCGCCAGCTTGTGGATATGCTGCCGGGTGCGGCCGGACCCGTCGCCGATGCGGGCGAGGGTCTCGCCGTCGATCAGGTCGGGGCGGATGCAGTAAAGCGCAACCGAGGTGCGTAGGCCGCGATCTTCGATGCTCGGCTCATCGGCCATCCAAATCAGGAGACGGCAAATGGCTTCGAGGGTGAGGGCGCGGGCTTCTTGGCGGGAGTCGAGAGCTTCGACGAAGAACGAATCAGTGTTGTTTTTCATGGGTGGATTTTGTTTCGCCGTCACCTTACTCCCGTCCTTCATTTCAAAATAGGGCCAGCGTTCGGCACCCCGAGCCGAGGCCCTATTCAGAAACACTGTGTTTCGTATTTTCCCGGCGCTCCCGCTCCCGGCTTGAAAGGCTTCCTCGATTCTTTCAACTTCACGCCATGCTCACGCCCACCGTTGCCGAAGTCCGCCGCGCTTTGCGCGGGCCTCGCGTGCCGTATGGCATCAAAGGTCTTCCGCCCGTCTTGCTTTGCGACGTTCGTCGCGGGCGTTCACCGTGGAACGTCACGGTGTTGGCAGTGCGGATCGAGCGCGGTCAGGTGGCCTGGGCCAAGCGCATTGTCATGTCGCCGATCGACGAAAAGGTCATCACACTGCAATCCGCCGAACAGCGGAATTGAACCGAAAGCGGTTAAGCCGGCTCCCTAGAATTCAGGAATCTCAGCCCGACACTTGAGGGCCAGCTCACGAGCACATTCTGGCTCGCAAGAAATTCGCTCACATCGGGATTTGGTTTTGCGGAGAAGGCGAGCCAGAGAGTTGGCTTCCGAGCGGACGCGCTGCGCTCTTGGCCGAGCAGCCAGGAATACTCAAGAAGCTGCCCCAAGCCTTCTCTCGCTTCGAGGCGTCCGGCGCCGCGCTCGATCATCTTGGCTTCCACAATAACCACGTCTCCGTGTCTCAAGCCAACGAGGTCGGCGCGAAGTCGGCCGAACGAGCGCACCCCGATCTCATAGTCCTTCGCTTTGAGATACATCCTGACGGGTTCGAGAATTGAGTCGTGCTTCAACCACTTCCGACGAACGCCACCTTTGTTTTTGGCGACGATAAAGGTGACCCGCTTCAACTTGAGCGCGGACAGCGTCGTCTTCGTTTGGGCCTGATAAACCGGATTCCACGGGAGCAGTTTGCGAAGTTCGCGGATGCTGCTCGTCAAATCGACCACCGACGCGCGCGGAGGCGGGATGAGCGGACGGACTATTTGAGCCGGCACGGGATCAGCCCGGAGCCGGTGCGTCTTCGGCGTATCGAGGCGGAGAATCACCTGCCGCACTTTGTCTCTTTTCCCGATCACCTTCGCATACCCAACAATGCCGTGATTCCCGTCACCGGTGTAAATGAAGATTTCGTCGCCCAACTCTACCTTGTCGTAATTGCGATAGACGCCCCACGTCCGATCCTTGATGCGGCCCGTGACGACAAAATCACGGAACGACTCATACGACGTGTCAGACGAGTGCCCTTGCTCGTCCTCGAAACGGTAGCCAGATTTTTTCGAGATAGGATAGAGCCAGGAATTCACGCTTCAAACTGATGCGCAAAACGCGTCCCGCAGGCAAAGTGAATCCGTGCTGGCGCGGTGCGGTCGAGTCGCCGCCGTGGCCGTAAACGAGCGGTCAGCCCCGAGCCGGCACTTTCAGCTTCGTGCGGATATGCACGGAAACCTCGGAGGGATCGTAATAGACGAAATGTCCGATCCGGTGATGCGGGATGCGCCGCAGCTTTGTCCATTCCCGCAGCGTGCGCACCGAAGGCTCTTTGCCGGCCGGGAATATCCCGCACAGGCGAAGGCCGAGAATATCCATGAACTGATTTCCAACGGGGGGAGATAGTAGCGTTTCCATGACCTTGGTTGCACGTCAACGGGAGCGATCAAACCACGAGGCGCAGCGGCGGAAAAGCGACCGTCCCCGCTGCGATGCCCTCGACCCCTTTGGGCATGATGCCGTAAAACTCCTCGGCTTCCTTGATGGTTTTCAAGTCGAGGTAATGTTTGCGGATGATGCTTTCCGAATTGCCCGCTTGAATCGCGGCTTCGCCGATGGAGCGGAATTTCGCGACGAACATTGAAATGAACGTGTGTCGGAGCACGTCGTGCGTGAGGCCGAATTCTTTCACGAACTTCTCCCGCCGCTTTTTGAAATTCCCCGTGATGATCGGGAATTTTTCCAGCGGGTAGGCCCGGAGCCAGGCCGCGAGGTTGGGCGCAATCGTCACCTTGCGCGGCTCGCGCACTTTCGAGACGGCGGCGGAAACGTGAATCATGCCCTCATCCAGATTCACCGCATCGGGCTTGAGCTTCGTGATCTCGCCGTGCGGCACACCGGGCCGGATGCCAGCGAAGAGGCACAGCGCAAAGTAAGGCACCCAGCGGCCACCGTCGCAGGTTTCGACGTGCTCCATGAGCGCGCGGGCTTGCGCAGCCGTGAACGTCAGCGCCACGCCCCGTTTGCGGCGGATGCGGTAATGCGGCACCTTGCCAATCGGATTCTCCGCAATCCATCCGCGTTGAAACGCGAACTTGATGAAGGTCGAAAGAATGCCGCGCCGGTTGTTGTAGGTCTTCATGCCCGGCCGGCCTACTTCCAGAAACGCGACCAAACCGGCCACCGTGAGTTCGGCGACGGTCTTGCCGGGCAAATATTCCACCAGCCGTTTCAGGTCCCAGCGAATCCGCGACATCTGCGGGATCGAGATTTGATCCTGCGCAAACTCGTGTTCCTTCGACGTGACGTAGTCCGCCACGGCGTCGGCCAGCGGCTTTTGCTTTTCCGGCTCGCGGTAGTTCGTGAGCGCAAAATCGAGGTAGAAGGAAAGCGAACGCGGCTGGCCGACCAGCCGCCGAAACGCCGCCTCGGCTTCGTGAAGTTGAGCATCTTCCAGCCGCGTGGCGGCTGTCCGGATGCCCGTCTCCGTTTGGAGCCGCTGCACTTCGAGAACTTGGCGCTCGGCTTCGCCCTCGGCTCGCGTCGCGAAGTTTCTGCGAACGCGTTTTCCGTCCAGCCAACCGGCGACCCGACAAACGATTTCCCCGGAGGGATTCGTGAATTCTGAGATGACGAACGATGTAGCTTGATTCATGACCGATTTGCCACGTCAACTGGCAAATCCGATGTCAGGAAATAGAACTCCTTATTGCTAAGGAGTTAAGATGGCGTCCCCACGGGGATTCGAACCCCGGTCTCCACCCACGTGGTTCCGGCAGAATGACTTCCGTTATTGCAAAACGAGTTATGAAATCGGCGCCATCGTGAAAACTCTGCGTCATTCTTACTGTCATTCTTACCATGTCCTCTGTCTGGAAGCATCCCAAAAGTCAGTTCTGGACCGCCTGTTTCACCGATGAAAACGGCCGGCAGCTCAAGCGATCCACCAAGCTGACCGACCGCGCCAAAGCCATGAGCATGGCGCAGAAATTCGAGGCCGCCTACAAGATGAAACTGACGGAGGCCCAGGCCCGGAAAGTCGTCTCCGACACCTACGAACAGA
>JANXSC010000307.1 GCA_025352845.1 Opitutaceae bacterium | reverse complement strand
CGCGGATTGGGCGCGCGCAAGCGCGCTGACCTACCAAAAGGACATTTTACAAACACGGCGTCTACCGTCGCGTGCGCTCGATCAGCTCGCGCGTCTTTGCGATGATTTTTTCCTCCAAGCCCGGCGACCACGGGCCGGGTTTGCCGTAGGGGACCATCGAGGTGTCGCCCTCGTAGCGGCCTTCCTTCAGCACACGTTCACTGGGGATGTAGGCCATCACGTCGTTCGAGTAACCGAAGACCCAGAGATTTTCGCCCAGCTCCTTCCGCAGACGCAGCGAATAATCGATCACGACTTCGCCGCCGAGTGCGGCCCACGACAGCGAGCCGAGCCGCCACGCTTGCACGGGATAGGCGTGGCGCATCGCGGCGTCGCCCTTCGTCCGGAAAAGCTCGGTGACGGCGGCGGACCAAGCCTGATACATTTCCTGATTGGGCTGCTTCTTCTCGCGGGCCTCGCGCAGCTTTTCCTCCGTCGGCTTGCTGGCGAAAGTCAGCGTGATGTCCTCCAACGCCGAGGCGAAGCGGCCCTCGACCCGCGTCATGGGTTTGGCGAGCGCGCGGTCCGCGGCATCGGCCAGCTCGCGGCCGTGCTGCTCGGCGTGGGCGAGTTCGCGACGCGGCGCGGGATTGATGTCCGCGCCGCAGCCAATGGCGAAGAGCACGGTCGCTCCCGGGTGCCGTTTTTCGAGTTCGGCCTGCGCGACGCCGGCGTAGTCGCCGTGCCATTGGAAAAACGCGAGCGTGGTGTTGTGGCACGCGTAGGACACGAACAAGGCGAGCAATTCACCGCGGGCATCGCGCACCGCCAGCACCGGCACGCGCGGATCGAAGGGACCCTTGAGTTTACCGGCGGCGCGGAGCGCGACGACATCCTTCTCGGCGTTTTCGCGGCGGTTGAAACCGAAGGTCGCCGCGTCTTCACCCCAGGAAATATTTGCGGGCGCGAGCGCGGTGATCGCAGCGGTGGCGGCGCGGATCATTTTTTCT
This sequence comes from Opitutaceae bacterium, assembly GCA_025352845.1. Lineage (GTDB taxonomy): Bacteria > Verrucomicrobiota > Verrucomicrobiia > Opitutales > Opitutaceae > ER46. The sequence continues at coordinate 4,925 of JANXSC010000307.1, read as the reverse complement.
TTCAGCTCGCGCGTATAGGCGTCGGCCTTCTGTTGTCCCTCGGGCGGGAGGATGCGCAGGCCGTTGAGGTAGCCGCCGAGTTGCGGCGAGCAGTGCGTGTGCGAGACATTCACCATCACGCCACTGCGCGGAATGCGGTGCCGCCGCTCGATTTCCGCGGCGACGAAATCGGTGAGTTCGCGGTTCACGCCGCAGAGATCGAGCGTGAGGAGCACGCCGCGATTGCCCGCCGGATCGGAAAAGGCGAGCGCCTTGACCCAGAGATCCTGCGCCGTGCCATCGGCCGGCCGGTCGCGCGCGGCGTAGCCGGTCATCCAGAGGCCGGCGGGTGGCGTGATTTTCTCGCGGCCGGTGCCGGCCTGCCACGTTGCGGCCGGTGCGGCGGAAAGTGGATGCATCAGGAAAAAGAGGGAGAGGAAAAGGGAAAACAGGACGGGGGTGATTTGGGTCGCGCGCATCCGGCCTGAGTAACCGGTGGGTTACTGCCCGGGCAAGACGATTCACGACGCGCTCTGCCCCGGACTTCGATCGTGGGCGGGGAGTTTGCGCTTCTCACGGCGTTTCGCGTCTGCCACGGTGCGAGTTCCCCAATGTCCACGCCCCCCAAGATTTCGCGCAACCCCGATCGCACCCGGAGGAAGTTATTGCAAGCGGCGATCCGGCTTTTCTCGCGGCACGGACTTCACGCCGTGTCCGTCGATCAGGTCGTCGGGCTCGCGCGGGTGAACAAACGGATGGTCTATCATTATTTCGGCAGCAAGGACGCGCTCTTCGAGGCGGCGCTCGCGGAAGTTTACAAGCGCATCGAGGCGATCGAGTTTCATGCCGTCGAGCGGGGCCGGAGCCCGCGGGAGAAACTCGCGCGGCTGCTCGAGAGTTATTTTGAGTTTCTCGACCAGGAGCCGGAATTCACGCGGCTGCTCCAATGGGAGAACCTGGAGAAGGGCCGGCACCTCACGAAGGAAAACCACCTGTTGAGCAAGAATCCGTTTTTCGAACGTTTCCGGGCGATCGTGCAGGACGGCGTGGCGGCGGGCGAATTTCGCGCCGATGTCGATGTCACTCACCTGATGATCCACTTCATCGGGCTGTGCTTCATCTACCACTCGAACCGTTTTTCGCTCTCGCAAAGCCTCGACCTCGATCTGGGCCAGGCGAAGGTGAAGGCGCGCGGGCTGAGCCAGGTGCTGCGGCTCGTCTTTGAGGGGATCGCGAGCCCGGCGTCTGCGGCGAAACTTGGCGCAGCATGACGCGGGCGCTTGAGAGTAGGGCGGCCTTCAGTCCGCCATTCAGGGCGCCGAAGGCGGGCTGAAGCCCGCCTACCCGGAGCCTCGCGCCACCGTATTTTGCCAGTCTCAGCAAGATTGGCCGGCTGCGCCCGACTCGATCTCCTACAACGTCTCGACCAGCGCGCGGAGGTTGTGGAGGCACACGCGGCTGGCGGGTTCGCCGCCGTGGGAGAAACCGTAGCCGGCGGGAAGGTGCAGGAGGGAGTCGTCGATTTTTTGCAGGCGCCAGTGCGTCTCCAGCGAGAGTATCCCACGGTAGCCGCACCGCTGCAGCGCGCGGAGATGGTCGCGCCAGTTGACTTCGCCGATTCCTAGCGGAGTGCCGACGGCGAGGAGGGCGCCGGGCGCGGCGGGCGGGCGGCGGATCGAGTCCTTCACGTGCACGTGAAAAAGCCGCGGTGCGAGCCGCGTGATGTCGCCGGGCACGGGCGGTGACGCATCGGGCACGTAGAGCACGTTGCACGGATCCCAAATCGCGCCGAAATTTTCGGCAGGCAGCAGCGCGAGAATCGCCTCCATTTCCCCGACGGTGCCGGTCAGGCACGAATGCTCGTTTTCGATGCCGAGGCGCACGCCGGAGTCCCGCGCGAGTTCGGCGAGTCCGACCAGATGTTCCGCCACGCGGGCGAGGCGTTGGGGCTCAAGTGCGTGCGGCTGCCGCAAGAAGGTGAACACGCGCAAAAGGTCGCAGTGCAGCGTGCGCGCCACATCGAGACTGCGCTTGAAGATCTCGCGGTGCGCGGCGATCGCGGCGGGGTCTTCGAGCGCGCATTTGAAGACGGGCGTGGAGCAGCCGAAGATTTTCCATCCTTCGGCGCGCGCGGCCGCACCGATCTCGTCGACGTCCGCGTTGGTGAGATCCTTGAACGCGCGTCCGGCGAAGCTGCGCAGCTCGATGCCGGGCAGCTTGAACTCGCGCACGAAGGCGCGGAGGACCGGCAGATCCTGCGAGACTTCGTCGGCGATAAACGTGATGTTGTCGGGGAAGATCATCGTTTGGCCGCGGCGAGTTTCATCACCTCTGCGATCGTGACGGGAGTGCCGCCGCGGCGCTTGCTCTCATCGGCCGCCTCCATGAACGCGAGGATCTCGATGGTCGTCTCCAGCGGCACGGGCGAGATTCCGGTCTGGAAAAACTTCGTCACCTCGGCGATCAGGCCGGTGTAACTGTGTTTTTCACCGACGGTCACGGTGCCCTTGGGTCCGAGCACGGTGACACCGTAGCCTTTGAAACCATTGCGATTGCCCTGCACCGTGCCGACGCGCCCGTCGGCCCAGACGCCGGTGATGACATCGGTTTTCTCCGTGTGCAGGCGCACGATTTTCGTGCAGCCCGGGCCCATCACGGTGAAGAGCGCCTCGACACCGTGGATGCCATACCAGAACAAGTCGGGGTGGTGGGCCTCGAATTCCGCCGGGCCCACGGAGTAGGCCGTGAGCACGCCGCCGATTTTTTCGAACTTCGGTCCGAGGGGTTCCGAGCCGTAGCGCAGCGACGACGAGCTAAACACCGGCACGCCGTGCTCCTTCGCAAGCCGCACGATCTCAAGACCGTCGCGCAAGGTTCCCGCGAGGGGTTTGTCGATGAACACGGGTTTCTTCGCGGCCAGAGTGCGGCGGAACTGGTCGAGGTGCGGGCGGCCGTCGACGCTCTCGATCATGATCGCGTCAACGTTGCGGGCGAGTTCCTCGATGGTGTCGTAAATTTTCACGCCATATTTTTCGACCAGCTGTTTGGTGTAGCCCTCAACCCGCGAAGCGCTCGTCTCGATATCGGCGCTGCCGCCCTTGAACGCGGCGACGACCTTGACGCCCGGCACGTGGTTGGGCGACTTCGGATCGTTGTAGGCCTGCGTGAAGACGGTGACGTGCGAGGTATCGAGCCCGATCAGGCCGACGCGGAGGTCGGCGGCGGTGGCGACCGACGCGGCGATTGCAAAAAGTGGAGCGATGAGGTGGCGGAGTGGTTTCATGGGGAAAGCCGATGGAAGGACGAAAAAATCCAAACGCAACCACGCGTATCAAACGCGCAGCAGGCCCGCTGCATCCGCGTCGATGTAGAGCGTCGCCGTCGGATGCAGCCGCAGGATCGACGCCGGGCAGGCGGTAGCGATCGGGTGCTCGATCGTGGCGCGCACGGCGGCAGCTTTGCGCGGACCCGGCACGTGGATGCTCAGGCGCGTGGCGCGGCGAAACACGGGCACGGTGAGTGTAAACGCGTGGCGCGGCACCTGTTCAAACGTGGGGAAGCAACCGTCGGCCACCTGCTGCTCGCGGCACGCGCGGTCGAGCTCGACGACCTTCACCAGTTCGGGGTCGGCGAAGTCGGCCACGGGCGGATCGTTGAAGGCGATGTGGCCGTTTTCACCGATGCCGAGGCAGATGAGGTCGATGGGTTTTTCCGCGAGGAGCGCAGTGTAGCGCGCGGCGACGGCGGTGGCGTCGCGCTCTTCCGCCGGCAACGGGTGGAAGCGACCGATCTTCACGTGCGAGAGAAAATGCGTCTGAAGAAAGTGGCGGAAACTTTGCGGATGCGTGCCGGGCAGCCCCACGTAGTCATCCATGTGAAACGCCGTGACCCGACTCCAGTCCACCGCCGTGTGCCCCTCGCGCGAGACCGCGATGAGCGACGAGAGAAATTCGTTTTGCGACGGCGCGCACGCGAAGATCACGCGCGCCTCGCCGCGCGCCGCGATCAGGTCGTGCAGGTAGGCGGCGGCCGCGCGCGCTGCGGCCAGGCCGAGGGCCGGGCGGTCGGCGTGAATTTCAACCGCGAGGCGGCCAGCAGTGAGGTAGCGCGGATTTTTCATGGAGAAAGGTGAGCGGGCAACGTGATGCCGAAGGCTGCGGCGGGGGCGGTGGACCAGAGTTCGGCGGCGGTCGCGAGCGGGAGATCGAGATACTGGGCGCAACGGCGCACGCCCTCGTCGGGCGTGAGGGTCGCGCCGGCGAAGCCGCCGCCCCCGGGCTGCCGCGCGATGCGATCTTCGCCGACCTCGATTTCGAGGCGGCCGATTTGGTAGCGGCCGGGGCCCATGCCGGCACCGGACATGGCGTCGGTGGTGAAGAGCACCTTGCCGGGCGGCTTGGCGCGGAAGAAATTTTTCAGGACGAACGGCGGCAGGTGAACCCCGTCCGGGATGAGGCACGCGGTCAGTTCGTCGCGCGCGAGGAGGCGCTGCACGACGTTGTCGTGCCGGGGCAGCGTGAGTGGCGTGCCGTTGCCGAGGTGCGTGACGAAGCGCGCGCCCGCGCGGATCGCGGCGTCGATTTCGGTTTCGGAGGCGTTGGTGTGGCCGAGCGAAATGTGGACGCCGGCGTGCGTCATCGCCGCGATGCACTCCGCGCTGCCCGGCCACTCGGGGGCGAGCGTGATGAGCCTGATGCGGCCGCGGGCGGCGGATTGCAGGCGGTCGAATTCGGCGAGAGCGGGCGCGTGCATCGGCTCGGCGGGGTGCGCGCCGCGGTAGCCGGGCTCGGGGCTGAGCCACGGCCCCTCGATGTGATAGCCCGCGATCATGCGCGCGATCGACGGCGAGGCGGCGCGGAGTTTCTCGAAATTTTCCAAACGCCGACAGTGCGCGTCGATCTCGTCGGTGATCAACGTGAGGAAAATCGCCGCGAGGCCGTGGCGGT
>JANXSC010000288.1 GCA_025352845.1 Opitutaceae bacterium | reverse complement strand
CGATCTCGTGTTGGAGCTGGATCTCGGCGCGGACCAGTTCACGGCGTTTTTCAGGATCACGCGTGTGGGAGCGACGGAATTCCTGGAATTGCTTCTGGAGATCGGCGGCTTTGGTTTGGAGTTCTTGTCCCTTGGCGACGTAAGCAAGGAAGGCGGGGGTCTTTGGTATCTCAGTGAAAAGCGTGGGCGCCTGCATGATCGAGCGCGGCTCAGTGGTGTTGGCGAAGACACCATATAAAGAATAATAATCCTTCGTCGGGATGGGATCGAATTTGTGATCGTGGCAGCGGGCGCAGGAAACAGTGAGTCCGAGAAACGCTTTCGTCGTGACGTCGATGCGGTCGTCGATGATGTCGTTACGGCGGCCGTCGTGCTGGTTGCCGAGCGTGAGGAAACCGAGGGCGGCAAGGATGTGTTGGTCGGTGGGCGGAACTTTTCTTGCGAGCTTGGCTTTGGTGACGGCGGCGTTGACGAGGCGATCGGCGGCGAGTTGCTCGGTGATGAATTGCGGGTAGGGCTTATCGGTGTTGAAAGCCTCGATGAGGTAATCGCGATAGGTCCAGGCGTCGGGGAAACGCGGGTCATCGCGCTTGGGCGGATCGCCCTTGGTGTCGGAGTAGCGGGCGACATCCATCCAATAGCGGGCCCAACGCTCGCCGTAATGCGGTGAGGCGAGGAGGCGATCAACGACTTTGGTGAAAGCGTCGGGCGAGTCGTCGGCGACAAAACGTTGGATCTCGGGTTCGGTGGGTGGAAGCCCGATCAGATCAAACGTGGTGCGACGAATGAGCGTGCGTTTGTCCGCGAGAGGATTGGCGGTGAGACCGGTGGCTTCGAGGCGGGCGAGGATGAAATTATCAATGGGAGACTGGACCCAGGCGACGTTCTGCACGACGGGCACGGCGGATTTTCGCACAGGTTGGAAGGCCCAGTGGTTTTTGCCGACACCACCGTAGGATTTGCCGTTGGCGAGGGCGAGGGGGACCCGCGGGTCAGGGGCGCCGCGGCGAACCCATTCGGTGAAGTCGGCGATTTGTTGATCGGATAATTTCCCCCCGTGCTGCTCGGGCGGCATCCGCAAATCCGGATCGGTGTAGCGGAGAGCTTGGATGAGCAGGCTGTCGTCGGGTTTTCCCGCGACGATGATCGAGCCGGAGTTGCCGCCGTGAAGAACGGCGTCGCGCGAATCGAGCATGAGACCGCCTTTGATTTTATCAGCGGTGTGGCTATGGCACTGGTAGCATTGCTCACTGAGGATCGGACGGATTTTGGTGTCGAAGAATTGGAGATCTCCCTCCTTCGCCAAGGCTTCGGAGGGCAGGGCGGCGGAAGCGAGTGTCGCGAGCGAGCTCGCTCCCCCAATGAGAAGAACACGGAGTGCGGGGGGTGGAGCGCATTGCCCCCAATGCGCTGGTTTGAAAGCTTCCGGGCCAAAGCGCGTTGAGGGCAACGCGCTCCACCTTTTGAAAAATGCGCTCATGCGAGGATCGGCTTGACGACGTTGCCGGCGATGTCGGTGAGGCGGAAATCGCGGCCGTTGTAGGGATAGGTGAGCTTGGTGTGATCGAAACCAAGACAATGCAGAATCGTGGCGTGCAGATCGTGGACGTGGACTTTGTCGGTGATCGCGGCGGCACCGAACTCATCGGTTGCGCCGTGGACTACGCCGCCTTTCACGCCACCACCAGCCATGACGACGGAGAAGGCTTTGGCGTTGTGATCGCGGCCGGGGTTATCGCCACCGTTGCGATCCTTCGTGGGCTTGCGGCCGAACTCGCCGCCCCAGATGACCAGCGTGGAGTCGAGGAGTCCGCGTTGTTTGAGATCGGTGAGGAGGGCGGAGAGCGGCTGGTCGATCTCGCCGGCTTTTTCGGTGATGCGCTCTTCTAGATCCTGATGATGATCCCAACCATCGTGCCAGACTTGGACGAAGCGCACACCGCGCTCGACGAGGCGGCGGGCAATGAGCAGTTGTTTGCCTTGAGCGGTGTTGCCGTAGGCGGAGCGGACTTCGGCGGTTTCCTTGTTGATGTCGAAAACATCGGTGGCCTCGGCTTGCATGCGGAAAGCGATCTCGGCGGTTTCGAGGCGAGATTCAAGGGCGGCGTCACGCTGGAGATTCTGCGCGTGGAGTTCGTTGAGTTGATGGACGAAGTCGAGCTGGCGGCGCTGCTCGTTCTGGCCAACGTAGCTGTTGCGGATGTTCTGAATCATCTGCGGCACGGAGGGCGCCTGCGTGTTGATGCTCGTGCCCTGATAGACGCCGGGGAGAAACGCCGACTGGTAGTTGGCTGCGCCGCCGGGCGGGAGGCCGCCGCCGCGGAGGGCGATGAAGCCGGGGAGATTCTGGTTCTCGGTGCCGAGGCCGTAAACGAGCCACGAGCCCATGCTCGGTTTGGAGATACGGAGCGAGCCGGTGTTCATGAACACCGTGGCGACTTCGTGCGCCGGGATGTCGGTCCACATCGAGCGGATGACGGCGAGGTCGTCGGCGTGCTCGGCAGTCTTGGCGAAGACGCTGCTGACCTCAAGGCCGCTCTGGCCGTATTTGGAAAACTTAAACGGCGAGCCCATCGCGAGGCCGTCGTTGCTGATCGACTTGCCTTCCATCTTGGCGAGGGCGGGCTTGTAGTCCCAGGTGTCGAGGTGCGACGGCGCGCCCTGCGCGAAAATGTGGATCACGGACTTGGCCTTGCCGGGGAAGTGCGACGGGCGCGGCGAGAGCGGACCGGTGACCGCATTGGCTCCCGGTTGCGCCGCGACGAGGTCGGCGGGGTCGAGGAGTTTGGCGAGCGAGAGCGCGCCGATACCCATGCCCATGCGGTTCAAAAACTGCCGGCGCGTGAGGAAATAGTCCTCGATGTTGGTCGAGATTCCGCAGCAGGGCTCGTCGTGGTGGGAGGGCTCGGGATGGGAGGACATGGTGGGTAAGATTTGGATTGGGCGGACGCGGGGTTTGCGATCTGGCTCAGAGACGCTGGCGGGGAGGGGCGGTTTCAGGCATTGTCGGGGCTGAAACCGTAGGACTAAGCCCCGACGCAAGGTGCGCGAGCCCGGAGAGGCAACCGTTTTGACTAAACAAGGCTTTGACGGTCGCCAGAGCCCCACGCAGCGTCGCGCCCGTGATGCCCCTCACCCCCGCGTCCTCGTCCGCCGCCCCGAAGAAACGCGACACGCTCTACCTCCAGGTGCTCGTCGGCGTTGTGCTCGGCGTGCTCGTCGGCTGGCTCAAACCCGACTGGGGCGTGGCGGTGCAGCCGCTCGGCGACGGTTTCATCAAGCTCATCAAGATGCTGATCGCGCCGATCATCTTCACGACGGTCGTCGCCGGCATCGCGGGCATGGGGGATCTCAAGCGGCTCGGTCGCGTGGGGTTCAAGGCGCTGCTTTATTTCGAAATCGTGACCACGTTCGCGCTGATCGTCGGGCTCGTGGTGGCCAACGTCGTCGCGCCCGGGGCGGGGATGCACATCGACGCCCGCGCGCTCGACACCAAACAGGTCGACACCTACATCACGCAGGGGAAAGCGCAGAGCACGGTCGCGTTTTTCCTGAACATCATTCCGAAGACGTTCGTCGGCGCGTTTGCCGAGGGAGAAATTCTCCAGGTGCTGTTGCTCGCGCTGCTCTTTGGTTTCGCGCTGGCCCGGATCGGCGAACACGGCCGGCCGGTGATGAACCTCCTCAACGAAGTCGCGCGCGTGATCTTCGCGATCGTCGGGCTCGTCACGCGGCTCGCGCCGATCGGGGCGTTTGGGGCGATGGGGTTTACCGTGGGGAAGTTTGGCGTAGGTGCGCTGCTGTCGCTCGGGCAGTTGCTGATCACGGTTTATGTGACTTGTTTCATGTTCATCGTCCTCGTGCTGGGCGGAATCGCGCGCGCGGCGGGTTTCAATTTCTGGCGGCTGCTCCGCTACGTGAAGGAGGAGATTTTTATCGCAGTCGGCACTTCGTCGTCGGAGGCCGCGCTGCCGGGGCTCATGGAAAAAATGGAGCGCATCGGCTGCTCCAAGCCGGTGGTCGGCGTGGTCGTGCCCGCAGGCTACTCGTTCAACCTCGACGGCACGTGCATCTACCTGACCTGCGCCGCGCTGTTCCTCGCGCAGGCGACGGATACGCCGATGACGCTGGTGGAGCAACTCGGTCTCGTCGCCGTGATGCTGCTCACCTCGAAGGGCGCGGCCGGAATCACCGGCAGCGGCTTCATCGTGCTCGCCGCCACAATCTCGACGGCGGGAAAAATCCCGGCCGCCTCGCTCGCCCTGATCTTCGGCATCGACCGCTTCATGTCGGAGATTCGCACGCTTACGAATTTCATCGGCAACACCGTCGGCACACTCGTCATCGCGAGGTGGGACGGCGCGCTCGACGAAACGAAGGCGCAGGAAATTCTCGCGGGAAAAAACGAGCGGCCGAGCTGAGCGCGCTGCCGCACCCGGCCGCCTATTCCGGCGGCAGGTGATCCTTGCAATACGCGGCGATCAGAGCCGCTGACTCCTCATCGTTTTTATTTATTTCGAGGATTGTTTCGATGACGGCGGCCCACTGCGCCAGGATTTTCTTGTCCATGTTTTCAGCGGGCTTCTCGGCGCTGCACAGGCGCGCGATGGCTTCCGTTCCGCGGGCGTTGCCGGCGAGCAGCGCGCGGCGGAACCAGCGAAAGCTTTCCCGGTGGTCGCGCGGCCAGCCGAGATACGGGCGTTCGTCGGAGGGCACGCCGAGGAGGTTCACGAGTTTGACCATCGCCGAAGTGTCGCCGCCGTTGGCATCGGCGAAGACAATTTTTCGGACCGCGGTGAAGTAGCGCGGGCCGAGCGCGGGGTCGCCGTGGTAGTAGCCCGCGCAGTAAACTGCGGCCGCCTCGAAATTCCCCTCCACGGCTTTCTCGACGTCGAGCGAAGTGAGAAATATTTCTCTCCCCGGCGATTCCGGCAGGTGTTCGACGATCGTGTAGTCGTCGTCCTTTTCCCAGTTGCCGATACCGAAGCCATGATAGGTGAAAAAGGCCGGGCGATTTTCGGCCGGTTTGGCCGCTGCGGCCTCGAGGAGGGCGAGGTTCGCCTCCAGTTTTTCCCGGAGGTGGGGCAGCGCTTCGGCCAGAATGCGCTCGCCGTCTGCGATCCAGCCGGCGTTGGCTTGGCGGATAGCGACTTCGATCTCCGCCTTCATTCTGGTCGCTTCGGCGCTCCCTGCGCGCTCGCCTCGTTCGGCCGAAGAGAGGGCCGTTCTCAAGTGCATCAGACGCGCCGGATGGAGATTTATCCTGCTCACCGGATGGAGATCCGAGCCAAGCGTCGCCGCCCAACGCATCATGTAGGCCGCCTCGAGGACGGCGTTTTGCGCCGGGTTTTCCGAGGCCAGTTCCCCATACAGCTTTTCCGCCATGCTCTCGTCGGGATAAATAATTTCGCCTTTTTCGTAGGCTTCGGCGGCCAGGCGTTTGGCCGGCTCGCCGCCCACGCGCACCGCCTGGGCCAAATAGTCCTCCGCGCGGCTTGGGCTCTTCGGCACGCCGGAGCCCAAGTAGTAAATCTTCGCGAGATTGCGACCGGCCATCCAATACTCTGCTTTCAGAGACGCTTCCAACCACTCGAGTCCTTCGGCCACGTCTTGCCGGCCCAAATCGCCGCGCCAAAGGCTCACGCCGTAGGAGTTGGCTGCGGCAGGAGAATCGGGAGCCGCCTCGCCGAAAAGTTTTAACGCCGTGGCCTTGTCCTGCGGAACCAGCTTCCCCGCGATCAATAAATTCGCGAACTTCAGTTTGCCCTGCACGGAACCCAGCTCGATTGATTTTTTGATCCACGCGACCGCTTCGGTGGAATTTTTTTCCGCGTCGTTTCCATCGAGCAACACCTCGCCCAGCATCGCCATCGCGAATTCGTTCTGCGCCTCCGCGCTCCGCCTCAGCCACACGACGCCTTCCGCGCGCATGCCTCCGCGACTTTCCTCATAGGTGGCTTCGCGCACGGTCTCGCGGCGATTGCGCTCCGCCTGCGCCGCCTGCCGGTCCGACGCCGCCCAGTCCCGTTGCTCCCGCTGGCTGGCGTAGTTTTGGGAGGAATTATTCTGGATGCTCCTGAAATACTGCTCGAGCTTCGCCTTCTCGGACGACATATCGACGGTCGTGCTGCGGCTGGGAGTGATCGCATTGCGATACGCCTGGGCCTGCTCGTTGCTCCGCGCCGCGCCCCACGCCGCCGAGCCATAGGTGTAGTTGTCCGATGACCCCGCGAAGATTTCGAGCGGGATGGAAAAACGAGAGGGCCGCGAGTCGGAGGAAGCTCATGAGGAAGCGCGAGAGAGTTCATCCGCGATTCCGGTTGAGGCAAGTCCGTGCAACAGCCTGTCGGCAACACCGTCGGCACACTCGTCATCGCGAGGTGGGACGGCGCGCTCGACGAAACGAAGGGGCAGGAAATTTCCGCGGGGAAATCTAAAACGCGATCGCGGTGGCCACGGATCACCGCAGCGCGTCGAGCCGCTTTGGCAGCCACGTCGTGAGCACGGGCACGTAGGTGATGAGCAGCACGCCGAGGAACATCACGAGCAGCAGCGGCAGCACGGCCCGGATGCCTTCGCCGAGGGGGTTTCTTTACCCGCGACGAGGCGAGCAGGAGATTGAGGCCGACGGGCGGCGCGAGGAAGCCGAGATCCATGTTCGAGAGGAAGATCACGCCGAGATGCACCAGATCGATCCCGAGCCGCGCGCCGATCGGCACGAGCAGCGGCACGAGGACGATGATGGCGGCGTAGATCTCGACGAAACCGCCGACAAAGATGAGCACGACATTCAGCCCGAGGAGAAACATCCAGCGCGAAGGCACGTGCGCGAGGCTCCAGTTGGCGAGCGCGTCGGGCAGTTGCGCATAAACGAGGTAGTTGGCGAGCCCGAGCGCCACGCCGAGGATCAGCAAGATCCCGCCCACGAGCAGTCCGGCTTTGGCCATCACGCGCCGACCATCGCGCGCGAGACTCAGATCGCGGTGGACGACCACCTGCACGAAGCACGCGTGGCGGCGGCGATGGCCGCGACCTCGACCGACGAGGCCCAGCCGGCGAACAGCGGCACGAGCGACACAACGGGTAGCGCGAGTTCCCATTTTGCCTCCCACACCGCGCGTTGCGCCGCGCCGAAACAAGAGCACCTGATCGGGGTCGTGCCGGAGGCGGGCCCAGAGGTAAGGCTTGGTGCCCGCGTCCTCGCCTTCGTCACGCAGGCTCGCGAAGAGCGTGCTTCCGGATTCGGTGATAAAGACGGCGGAAGTGATCAACCGTGGTTTGCCGTTCTCCCTCCCAGCGAACGAGCTGCAGCTGGCCGGCGGCTGCGTCCACGACCTTTATTTTGGCGACGTCACGCTCGGCAATCCACGTGCCCTCCCAGTCGGCGGCGACGAGGGCGTGCGGTTTTTCGCCGATTGGACGGGGAACGGAAACGACGGAGCAGCCGGTGCCGAGGAGCAGAACGAAGGCGGCTGACACCGTGCTCACAACGTTTAGGTGGAGCCGACGGAAGCAGCGGGAGGGGTGATTGGTTCTCATGATTTCCAGGGAGAAGGGATTTGGTGCGGGACAAGAGGATTAGTTGTGGGCAAGGGCGCGCAGAGTGCGCGGGAGCGACCATCCGGGCGCGCCGGGCGACGGCGGTCGGCGCTCGATGCCGACGGCGGCGAGCGCGTCGCGATCGGCGATCTCGGTGGAGGGACGGGTCAGAATTTGGGCAACGATCTCCGTGCTCAGGTGCGCGAGACACTGCTCGATCTCTGCGCGGAAGAGGCGCGCATCGTCCGCGGCCCAAATGACGAGCGTGTGCTTTGAACCACGGTAATCGAGGTAGTCGTAGTAGAGTTCGCGATCGCTGCGGGCATCAATGAGGCGCACGCGCAGGCCGAGGCTGAGCCGCAGACCGGGATTGATGCCTTCGCGGCCGGAAACGTTGGGTTCGTAAACCATGAGTTCGGGGAGCGTGTCGGCGCTGCGCGGCGAGGCGGCGAGGCGGCGAGGCGGCGAGGCGGCGAGGCGGCGAGTGTTGCGGACGGCGATTTTTGTTTCAGATCGGACGCAAGCCTTTCGCGGAGCTGCTGCTCGAACCGCACCGGGGCAACCGCGGCGTCCATCGTGACGCGGGCGGCCGCGACGGTCGCGGCGGAATCGGCGACCACGAGGCCGTAGGCGCGACGGACTTCTTGGGCGAGCGGGGCGCCACCCATCACGACCAAGGGCATCGCGATGGCGAGCGAGCCAATCACGAGCGCGTCGGCCTGACTGTAGGCCGGTCCGGTTTTCGCGACGACCATGCGAGGGGTGATCAACTCGAACGACTGGTGCTCCGCCGCGATGTCGGCTTTGCTGTCGGGGACTTGGTAGCGAATCCGCGGCGAATCGGTGAGCGCGACCACGGCGACGCGACCGAGATTGTCGCGCAGCTTGGCGGTAGGCGGGCGCAGGACAGGAGTGGTGGTGCAGCCGCTGAAGGTGACGACCGTGACGACGGCCAGAGCGGCGAGGAGCGACGTATTCGTTTTCATGGGAGCGAGGGAGAATCGGGCTGAAGTTGCCGTTGGAAGCTGCGGGGGTGCGCAGAGATTATCAGGAACACGCGCGGGGCGTGAGTTGATAAATCTGATGCGGGCCATCGGGCGGACTGATGGGGGCGGGGGAGCACCACGCGTGGGAGGTTTCGGTTTGGCACGAACTCCCGTCCCACGGGAATCCGCCCGTTTGGGCCTGGGGAAACTGTGTTGCGTGCGCGGCGTGCGGGCGTTTTCGCTTCATGCGCTCCCTGATGAATGTCCACCATCTCGAGCTGTTCTATTACGTCGCGAAACACGGCGGGATCAGCGCAGCCGTCCGCAAAATTCCCTACGGCATCCAGCAGCCGGCGGTGAGCGGTCAGATAGGGAAACTCGAGGAGGACGTGGGGGTGAAGCTGTTTGAACGAAGCCCTTTCAAGCTTACGCCGGCCGGCGTGCGGCTCTTCGCGCACGTGCAGCCGTTCTTCGAGGGGATCGACGCGGTGGCGGATCGCATCCGCGAGGCCTCCGCGCCGCGGCTGCGCGTCGGCGCGGCCGAACTCATCATCCGCGAGCATCTGCACTCGGTCGTGGACCGGCTGCGCGCGCACCACCCACGGATGCGGCTGGCACTGCGCTCCGGGTTTTCGCCCGAGCTCGAGACCTGGGTGCGCAACCGCGAGATCGATCTGGCCATCACGCCGCTGGAAGGGCGGCCCCCGGCGAGGCTGAACTGCGTGCGGATGCTCCGCATGCCGCTCGTGCTCGTCGTGCCGCGTAACTCCAAACTGAAGTCGGCCGCCGAACTCTGGGCGCGGCGCGAGATCACCGAGTCGCTCGTGACCGTGCCGCCGACGGAGGCGATCAGTCGGATTTTCCGCAAGGAACGGCAGCGCCGCCGCATCACCTGGCCGCCGGCGATCGAGGCGAGTTCGCTCGAGCTGGTGGCGCGCTATGTGGAGCGCGGTTACGGACTGGGCGTGAGCGTGGCGCTGCCCGAGGTGGTGAACCACCCCGGGGTGCGCGTGCTGCCGCTTGAGGGCTTCGATCCGGTTGAGATTGTGATTTTGTGGCAGGGCGAAGCGACGCCGCTCATCCGGCTGGTGCTGGAAGAATCGCGGCGTTACGCGCGCGAGTTGTGGCCGGACTGGGTGTGGGAGGAAGAAAAAATCTGAGTCGAACTCAGGTGGTCGGCCGTTCGTTCCCGATTAGGAAAGCAAACCGACTGGTTGTAGGGCGGGGTCTCCCAACCCAGCCGGAGTTGAGCCGCCTTCGCGGCGGGGTCGGGAGACCCCGCCCTACAACTTCAAAGGCATGAGTCTGACGGAGGATTTATCTCATCAGCGCAGGCTCGCGCTCACTCCGACGCGCCGCGGATCGCCGGCGACGAAGGTCGGGATGCCGAACGAACCGCCGGTGTTGCCGGCGTCGATTAGGTATTGTTTGTCGAAGAGATTCTCGGCGCGCGCGGTGACTTCCCATTTGCCCTTGGGCGAGCGCCAGCCGGCGCGGAGATTTGCGACGCCGTAGCCGCCCTGGCGCAGGCCGTAGGCGAAGGAGGCGTTGTTGTCCTCGAAGTAGTGCTGCGACTTGTAGCTCCAGACCGGCGTGACGAAAAACTGGCCGGCGTTCGCGGCCGGCAGAGTGAACGTTCCGCCGAGCGAAAACGTGCGGCGCGGCGTGAGCCGGAACGTGTAGCCCGCGTATTGCTGGCGCGCGCCGTTGTCGCCGGTGTTGTCGAAGGTGGCGCTGGTGAACGCGGCGTTGACGAAAAGGCTGACCCGGTCGCACACGCGGCCTTGCAGGCCGGCCTCGAGGCCGCGGCCGGTGGCGTTGCCGGCATCGAGCGTGGTGAAGCGGCCGAGGCTCTGCACCGTCGTCTGGAAGTGCGCGTAGTCGTAGTGAAACGCCGAGGCGTTCCACTGCGCGCGGCCGGCGGCGAGCGAGCCCTTGAGGCCGACTTCGTAGTTCACGACGGTTTCCTCGCGTGCGGTGGTGGTCGTCGTGGAATCGAGGAGCAGCGCGCGTGGGCGATGGCCGCGGGAGACGCTGGCGTAGGCGTTGAGCGTTTTGGAAAACTCGTAGTGTCCGATGAGGCGGCCGTCCCAGGATGAATTGGTGGCGCTGGCCTCGCGTTTGCCGCCGCTGGGGAGAAACGGATAACCGGGAATCGAGTTGACGATGAAGCCGAGCGTTTGAAACGCGTTGTCGTTGTTCACTTGGTAGCCCGAGGTGAGGTTTTCATGCGTGAGGCGCAGGCCGGCGGTGAACTCGAGCTGGTCCGTCGCGCGCCACGTGCCGTCGACAAACACATCGAAGGCGCGCGTGCGGCCCGACTGCGTGTAGTCATCGGTGCGCGAAGGGCGCAGCGGCGCGCCGGCGAGATCTGCGAGCGGCCGGAGCTGCGCGGGCAAACCCGGGGTGGCGAAACCGGCGAACGTGAGCGGGAGCGCGGCCTGCGGCACGAACGGATTCGCGGGCGGCGCGAAGGCGTTCGCGAGCGCCGCCGGCAGTCCGCCGCCGATCAGGCCGTCGCGGAACGAGCCGGCGAGAAACGGCAGAGCTGGCGCTCGTCCTGATAGAACGGCACGCGCGAGACGCCGCGCTCGCTGAACCAACTCGCGCCCGCGAAGCCGGTGAAGCGGCCGCCGTCGTTGAAATTCACGCGCAGCTCCTGGCTGAACTGCCGGCCGCGGGAATCCTCGGCGAATTCGAGGAGCGGGAGGCGCGAGCCAGCGGCGTCGAAATTCTCGCAGGAGTCGTATTGCCGCCAGCCGGTCGTGCTAGTGAGCGAGACGTTCTTGTTGAACTCGTGCGCGACGATCGCGGTGACGCCGCCGAAGATGCGGTCGATGCCGAGCTTGGCGCCGCGGTTGAGTTCGGCGGCGGCGAACGGGCTCGTGCTGCCGCGCGAATTCGGAATCACGCCGCTCGTGAAAGCGACGCCGGGCGGGGTGTCGTGCTGCCAGTTCACGATCACATCGCGGTGGTCGCGGGCAGGAGCTGCCATTTTAGCGCGCCGCGCAGCGCGAGGGTTTTCTTACCGTTGAGCGTCGAGCCGTCGGCGAGGTTGTCGATCGTGCCGTCGTTTTCGCGATAGGCGAAGGCGAAGCGAGCGGCGAGATGGTCCTTGTCGATGACCATGTTGGCGAAGCCGGAGGCGCGGCGCTCGGCATAGTCGCCGAACCCGAGCGTGAGCTCGCCGGAGTCCTCGTGCTTCGCCTTGGTCTGCACAAGTGAAGATCGCGCCGATCTCGGCGCCGCGACCGAAGAGCGTGCCCTGCGGGCCCTTCAACACCTCGATGCGTTCGAGGTCGAACAGCTCGACGACGCTCGCGCGCGAGCGGCTGATCGAGACGCCGTCCTGGAAAATCGAGATACGCGTCTCGGCGCGCGGATCGCCGCTGTCGGTGGTGATGCCGCGGAGATTGATACCGGGATTGTTCGGCGACTGCTCCTGGATGAAGAGTCCGGGCACGAGGGGCGCGAGGCCCTTGTAGTCGCTCACGCCGGCGCGTTCGAGGAACGAGCCGGTGTAGACCGTGATGGGCACGGGCACATCGGTGACGGACTGGATGCGCTTCTGCGCGGAGACGGTGAACGATTCGAGCTGGACGACGCCCTGCGCGAGAAGCGAGGCGGGAAGCAGCGCGGCGAAGGCCGCGCGGCGGAGGACGGAGCTGGAGCGGGGGGGGGGGGTAGTTTTCATGAGGACAAAATTTTGGCGGTGGCTTCGGTGCGCGCGGTGGCGCGGTGGGTGAAGGCGCACGCGCCGCGGCAGTTCGCGGCGTGCGCGGGATCGTGGCGGCGCGGGCAGGTGGCGCAGGCGGCGGTGCGGGCGGTAGGGCTCGTGGCGTGACGCACGGGCGCATACTCCGTGAGCCACAAGGGGCCGGGGCCTTCGCCGCGGTTGGACGTGTCCTTGCGGTGGCTGAGGCCGGTCGCGCGCTCGATGAGCGCCTCGGCGTGGTTCCAGAAGCGGATTTTTCCAGCACTGGGTTCAGCAGATTCGTGATCGGGCAGTAGAACGTGTTCTTCGGATCCGAATGAAGGATGGCGTGCTGGCGCGGCGAGAGGAAGATGCCGATGTCCTGGAAAAAAAGAAACAACCGGACCGTTCTCCTTGCGGGTCTGGTGGGACCACTTGTGGACTTGATTGGCATTGATCGAGACGACGGCGAAGAGCCAGACGTGCCACGTCAGAAATCCGGCCCACCACGCCAGCGCGAGCAGCGGCGCGGCGATCAGCACGATGTCCCACGAACTCTGCCACCATGACAGCTTCGTGAAGAAGCGCGGGAAATGATGGTGCATGATATTGGGGCGAATCAGGATCGGGCCGACGACGGGCGTGTCGGGAGAACCGTAGGCGTCTTCGAGCCAGTGGACGACACTGGCGACGAAATCGGCGAGCAGCACAATACCGCGAGCCTGGGCTAGGGGGAGGAAGAGCGAGCGCATGGCTGGATTTGGGTTAAGCGCGCCGAACATGAAATCCGGTGCGCCACCATCATAGCCGAGAGTGCCGCGCGAGCGTTAGTCGATAAACCTGATGGGGCGTATCGCTAATAACGATAGCGCTCGGCGCACGCGCGCGGAGAAAAATTCCCCGTTTGTCATTCTGAGCGCAGCGATGAATCCACTTGGATATTCGCAGCCGGAACTCGCGGGGAGAGTCCTGCTAAATTCTTCGCTGCGCTCAGAATGACAGGCTCTGCTTTGACGCCTGCGGAGAGACATCACACGCCGAGCGGCGGCATCGGCACGTCGAGCGCCGCCGCGATCGCGCGGAGTAACTCGCCCTCGGCGACGAGCAGTTGGCCGTCGGCGGTCACGACGTGCGCCGCGGCCACGAGCGTGCGCTGCTTGATCGGGAGGCTGGCGGTGGCGAGTTTGTCGAGGGCGGTGTCGAGCGCGGCGAGTGTGGCGGCCGATTCGGGCGCGAAGCGAAGCTGCGCCTCGATGAGTTTCAATTGCGCGGCACCGGTGGCAAACGCCTGCGCCGCGAGCGCGACGTCGGGAGTGGAAGCGCGCGCGAGCACGGAGAGCACGACGGAGATTTCTTCGGTCACTGCATTGAAAGCATGGATCTGCACCACGGCGCCGCCCGGCCGCTGTCCGAGGGTGAGCGCGCGGGTCAGGAGTTTTTGCAGCGCGAACTCGAAGGGCGAAACGCGGCCGTCGCCGTGGACGAGGCCGTCGAGTGTGGCGAGAAACGCGCCGAGCGACGGTGCCGGAATCTGCCGCAACGCGGGCAGCGCGATTTGCAGCAGCGGCAGTTTGTGCCCGGCGCGGAGGCGCTGGAACTCGGGCGCGAGGGCATCGAGTTGGCGCAATAACTCGGCGCCGTTGCTCGCACCGATGAGATCGCGTTGCCGCGCACACACCGCCGGGTCGTCGTCGAGCAGGAGGCCGAAGGCGAGCAACCGCGCCTCGCCAGTGGTCTGCGCGGCAAGCCGCAGCCGATCGGGCGTCGTGTCGAGGATCGACTGGGCGTGGGCGATGCTCGCGGGTGTGAGCGTGCCGATGGCGGCGACTCCGGCCGCGGCGGCCGCGGTGGGAAGCAAGGGCGGCGATGCTGGCCGTGCGGGCGCGAGCCCGGCGCTCACGAAGGATTCCTGCGCGATATCCACGACCTCGGGCGGATCGAACATCGTGCCGTCGAACTTCGGATCGATGGCGCGGAT
>JANXSC010000612.1 GCA_025352845.1 Opitutaceae bacterium | reverse complement strand
CTCGCGGGACGGCTGCCTGAATCGCGCTCTCACCCCTCCTCCCTCATGAACTCCGTTTCCCCCCACACACCTGTCTCGCGCCGCGATTTCGTTTCTCGCCTCGCCTTGGCAGGCGCCGCGCTGCCGCTCGTCGGCGCCACTTCGTCCGCCGTCGCCGCGGAAAAGAAAATGGCGTCCGCCGCTCCCGCCTCCACGGGTCCGACGACCATCCATGTCTTCTCCAAGCCGCTGCACATGTTCTCTCCCGCGGAGACCGCGAAGATCATCAAGGAGTGCGGTTACGGCGGCATCGACTACACCGTGCGCAAGGCCCAGGCCCACGTGTTGCCCGAAAAAGTGACGGAGGATCTCCCGCGCGCCATCGACGCCGCGCGCGCCGCCGGCCTCAAGGTCGAGATGATCACGACCGACATCGTGAGCGCGCGTGAACCGCATACCGAGACGCTCCTCAAGACCGCCGCGAAGCTCGGCGTGAAATTTTACCGCCTCGGCAACTGGAATTACGACGCAAAGCTCGGCGTGCTCGGCACCTTTGAGAAGCTCCAGCCCGCGCTCAAGGAACTCGGGGCGCTCAACCTCAGCCTCGGCCTTCACGGCGCGATCCAGAACCACGCCGGCACGCGCATCGGCAGCGCGCTCTGGGATCTCCACCACCTGTTGAAGGACATCGATCCGCGCGGACTCGGCGTGCAATACGACATTCGCCACGCGACCGTTGAGGGCGGTCAATCGTGGCCGCTCCCGCTCAGGCTCCTCGCGCCATGGATCCGCTGCAGCGACATCAAGGACTTCAAGTGGATTCAATCTCCCGGCAAGGCCGTGATCGACAACGTCCCGCTCGGCGAGGGCATCGTGCCCTTCGACGCGTATTTCAAGCTCGTGAAGGAGCTCGGCCTCGGCGGCCCGATCTCGGTGCATCTGGAATATCCGCCCTTCGAGCGTCCCGCGGCCACGCTCAGCGCCGCCGACCGCGTCACTCAGATGAAGGCGCTGATGAAAAAAGATCTCGCCGTGCTCAAGGGACACATGGCGAAAAACCAGATTAGTTAACCGATGAACGTTTTCCACCGCCCCGGCGTGCCGCTGTTCGCGGCCTCGTTTTTTTTTCTGGTCGGCTGTGCCACTGACAATACGTCGGCTCCCACGCAGCGTCCCCTAGCGGGCACGGCCGCCACCCCAGCCGAAAACGCCTCCGGAGAGGTGATCGAATTTTCGACGTTGGACCAGAAGCCGGTGCCGCGATCTCAGGCGCGTCCGATTTATCCGGCGGAGCTTCGCAGCAAGAATATCACCGGAGAGGCTGTGGTGGAGTTCGTCGTCGATTCGCAGGGCAACGTGCGCGACGCCACCGCCTTGCGCCACACCCATCCGGCTTTTGGCGAGGCGGCCGTGGCTTCGGTGATGCAGTGGAAATTTCAACCCGGGAAAAAAGGCGGTCGCGCTGTTACCACCCGCCTGCAAGTGCCCATTGTCTTTTCGTTGGGAGAACGCGCAGCGGTTGCCCCCGCCATCCCCTCCGGACCGCTTTCCGGCGAGACATTTGATGTCTCGAACCTGGACCAGATTCCGAGGCCGCGATTTCAGGCGCGTCCGATTTATCCCGTGGAGCAACGCACCAAGAAAATTTCCGGCGAGGCCGTGGTGGACTTCATTGTCGATACCCAGGGCGATGTGCGCAACGCCTTCGCCCTGCGTAACACGCATCCGGCCTTCGGCGAGGCGGCCGTGGAGGCGGTCGCGCAATGGAAGTTCCAGCCCGGCCTGAAGGGTGGCCGCGTCGTAAATACGCACATGCAGGTGCCAATCGTCTTCACGCTGAACGAAAAATAGGGTGCCCTCGCCTGTGACATTTCCCTTCGCTCCCGCTGCCGCGCCAAAACCCATCACCATCGCCCGCATCAGCTCCAACTTCGAGCGTGAGCCGCTCGTGCGGCCGTTTGGTTTCAAGGGCGGTTACCAGTCGGAGATTTGGCAGAGCGTCGCGTCGCTCGAAAGCACAGCCGGTCAGCGCGGGGTCGGGCTCTGCACGCAAGGCGTGCTGTGGAGCGACGCGCATGTGTTCGCCGGGCACAGCGAGAGCGGCGGCAACGCGCTCATGTATGCCGTCACCGAGCATGCGTTGCAGTTATTGAAGGGCCGCACGTTCACCGATCCGGTCGCACTGCTCGAATCGATCCGGCACGACGTGTTTGCCTACGCGAAAAAAATCACGGGCCACGCGGCGCTGCGCGAGACCTTCGCGCTCAATGCGCTCGTCGGCGTCGATTTCGCGGTGTGGCGGCTCTTCGCGGCGGAGAACGGCATCACGAATTTCGACGACCTCATCCCCGCCGCCTACCGCCCCGCGCTCGCGACGCGGCATGCGAAGGTCGCGAGCATTCCGCTGATGGCTTACGCGGTCCCGATCGAGGAGCTGATGGCCGCGGTCGAGGCGGGCTACTTCTTCATGAAAATCAAAATCGGCCAGCCGGGGACGCAGGCCGAGATGCTCGAGAAGGACAAGGCGCGCCTCACCGCGATCCACGCCGCCATCGGCCACGCGCGCACGCCGTATTCCGCGAGCGGAAAGCTGCCTTACTATTTCGACGCCAACGGCCGTTACGAATCCAAGGACACGCTGCTCCGCCTCCTCGACCACGCGCGCACCATCGGAGCCTTCGATCAAATCGCGCTCATCGAGGAGCCGTTTCCCGAGGAGCTTGAAATCGACATCCGCGACATCCCCGCGCGCATCGCCGCCGACGAAAGCGCGCACACCGACGCCGACGCGCTGAAACGAATCCAGATGGGCTACACCGCCATCGCGCTGAAACCGATCGCGAAGACGTTCAGTATGTCCCTCAAGATCGCGCAGCTTGCGCACGAGCGCGGCGTGCCGTGCTTCTGCGCCGATCTCACCGTGAGCCCGCTGCTCGTCGAGTGGAACAAAAACGTCGCCGCGCGGCTCGCGCCCTTTCCCGGCCTCGGCCTCGGCCTGCTCGAAACCAACGGCCACCAAAATTACCGGAACTGGGACGCGATGCGCCGCCACCACCCCGCGCCCGACGCGCCCTGGGCGACGCCGAAGCGCGGCGTC
>JANXSC010000192.1 GCA_025352845.1 Opitutaceae bacterium | reverse complement strand
CAACGCCGACCGCGAGGCCGTGTTGCTGCGTTTTTTCGCAAAGCGTCCTTTCACCGAGATCGGCGCGGCGCTGCGGGTCTCCGAGGACGCCGCGCGGATGCGCGTGGAGCAGGCGCTGGAGAAACTGCGGGCGGTGCTCGCGCGCCGCGGGGCGACCTCCACTTCGGCGGTGCTAGCGGTGGCGTTGAGTAGCGAGGTCGTAGTGGCGGCACCCGTCGGTCTGGGAGCGGTCGTGACGGCAGGTGCGGTTATCGCCACGAGCGGAACTGCCGCCGTCACGGCGGGCGCTTTTACCTTTATGAGCATGAGCAAAATTGTAGTTGGCATGGCGGTGGCGATCGCGGCGGTCGGAGTGGGCTGCGCGATCTACCAACTCAGAACGGCAGCTCAAGTGAGGGACGATTTGGTGTCCCTCCGGCAGGAGCACGCCGCCGTCAGAGCAAAGGCACTGGCCGCTGAAGCCAACCTGCGAACCACCGAGCAAGAGGCGGCGACGGCAAAGAGCCGCGTCGCTGTGCTGGTGAAAAACCTCGAGAGTGCTAAGGCCAATCCTTCGCCCGCGGCGGCACCTGGGCCGACGGCCGGTGCGACCACGGTGAACAACGTCTTTGGAAAACCCGGTTATGCTCGCCTTAAAGTGGAGAAGTTCCGTGCCTCCCTCGCCCTGCGTTACGACCCCCTGTATCGCGCGCTTAACCTCACGCCGGAGCAGGTCGCGAAATTCGAGGCGGCGCTGACGGCCGGGTTTCAGGGCACGGTCGACGTCTGGGCGGCCGCGGCTATGGAGGGCATCGCAGTCTCTGACAACAACACCCCGACCGGCACGTCGCTTGCTCGGATGACAGCCGACCCGCATGAGGTGGCCCAAAGAGCAGTGGAGACCTTGCTGGGCGAGGAACGGTATGAAAAATACCGGCAGTTCGACAAGTTGGGTTCCGTGCGTGAACTCGTCACCACGCTGGCGGGCGGTGTCTACCATTCGGAATCGCCGCTCACGGCCCAACAAGGCGAGGCACTGGCAGGAATCCTCAGTGCCAACACCAAGATCATCAAGACGCCGATGGCGGACGACGGCAAAAAGCCAATATTTTCGATTTCCGAGGAGACCGACTGGGACGCGGTGACAACCCAGGCCCAATCAATTTTGTCTGCGACGCAGCTGAACACATTGCGATCGCTGGCGGCGCAGACGAGGGCCGAGCTGGAGATGAGACGGATTCTGAATCCGCCCGTAGCGCCAGCGGCAAAAACCCCCGGAGGATGACGCTCCGCAGGGGCGATCATGGGTTGATCGCGATCGGCTTGAGGCCGAGCACCGCGGCGGCGGCGACCTGATGGATGTCGTGGGTATGGACCTCCGAGAATTTGTGGTGAAGGGCGGTGACCAAGTGGAGGCAGTCCGAGGAACGAAGAAAAACGGTCGAGGGCAGAGTCATGAACGTGCGCGCCGCACCCTCTACGATCGCGCGATCAAGCGGTAGCCACGTCCAGAAGCCGGCGATGTCGTCGTGCGAAAACTGGCGGACGGCCGCGCGGAAATCCGCGGGCGACCACTTTCCCACGCTGAGGCGTCGGTGAAAAATCGCCGTGAGCTCGACGCGGAACAACTCCGAGACCAACGCCGAGACGCAGACAGCATCCTCGGCCTCGAGCACGTTCCGCACGGCTGTGGACTGCGCCTCCGACACATAGAGCTTCGCCGCCGTCGAGGTGTCACAGAAGATCATTGTTCGTCGCGCCCGGCAGCGTATTGAGCGTTCATCGGCAACGGTGAGAATCCGACTTGAACGCCCCGCGCCGCCGGCTACGTTGCGCGTATGATCATCGAGTCTATTCGTGAATTGAACAACGCCGTGCCGTTTCAACCTTACGAGATTCGGATGGCGAGTGGAGCGAGACATCGCGTGCCACACCCCGATTTCATGCTCATCGCCCCGCGCGGGAATTACGTGATTGTCGCCGATGCGCAGAATAGACCGCGCCACTTGAGCACGTTGCTGATCGAGTCCGCCGCGCCGGTGAATGGCCGAGCGCGGCGGGCGCGAACAAGCGCGGCGTGAATCTTTACGGAGGCGGCTCGCCCGCCCTGCTGCTCACCTGAAATGGTAGCGCAGTTGTGGCGGGTAGAGGTAGCCCATGGTTTGGAGAGCGACGTCTTTTACCGTAGAGCGGGTCTTGCAGCAGGCTCACGCGTCGCCAGGCGATCGAGTTCTACACGCGCAACAACGCCCACCTGATGTTCTGGGAAAAAGAAATCGGTTCTCTCGAAAAAGGAAAACGCGCCGACTTCATCGTGCTCGACCGCGACCTCCTCACCTGCCCGGTGGACGACGTGAAAGACACGCGCGTGCTGGAGACGTGGGTGGAGGGGCGGAAGGTTTTCGGGCGGTAGAATCTATCGCCGCTTTTGCCTATTCGGATCGGATCGCGCGGCTTTTCGCGAGGAAGCTGCGCGCGTATTCGACCCGGCTGAGGCCGGTGTCGGCCGCGGCAGCGACCTGCGCGAGTTGCCCGTAATATTGAGCCGCTTTCGCCGGGTCGCCCGTCCGCTCGGCGGCGAGGCCGGCACCATACAGCGTGTTGAGCCGGTTTGGGCTCGCGGCGAGCACGGCTTCAAACGCCACGAGCGCCTCCGCGGGTTGTCCCACTTCGAGCAGCATGTCCCCCAACAAATCGCCGGCGGGCAGCACTTCGCCCGGCGTGACGGCTTCTTTGTCCGTCGTGGATTCAAGCTGGGTCGCGCGGCGCATCAACGCGATTGCCTCGTCCGGGTTTTTCTCCGCCAGCTGCACCCACGCGCGCGCGGCGAGGAGCTGTGTCTCCGCCTGCGAGGTCCAATAAGACGCGCGGACGCCCGCAGCGAGTTCACGATGGACGCCTTCGAGCTTGGCGATCTCGGTGCGGGCGGCGGCGAGCTTGCCGCTGCGTGCCGCACCGATCGCCCGTGCGAAATGACCGATCGAGTCGCAATTGAGATAGGTATTGCCCCAGGCAAACGCGGCGGGCTGATGGAGCGGGAGTTCCGCCGCTTCGCTCCAAGCCTGTCTCTCCAGCGCATAGCGCGCCGGAATGGCGGCGAAGGCGAACGCGATCGCCGTGGGCCCTGCGGCGGAATACGGCGGCTGCAGCGAGAGCACCCGACGCCGAATCGCGTCCGCCTCGCGATACTGGCCGCGTTGCAGATACGCATACGCCAGGTAGTCGAGCGCATGGGGCTGGTGGCTGTTGGTAACTCCGTCGGCTTCGCTCAGTTTCCGCGCCGCCTCGGCCGAACGCAGGTTGAAGTCGATCGATTTCTCCCACAGGCCGCGGCGGGTGAAGATGTGCGTGGGCATGTGGAGCGCGTGAGGCACGGCGGGGGCGATGCCGCTGTAACTGTCGCATACCTCGAGCGCGCGGTCCGCCAGCAGCGGGAAATCGTAGGCGTGGATCTTGTAGTGTTGCGCGCCGGGATGGTCCGGGATTTTCGCCTGCACTTTTTGCAGCGCAGCGGCCGCTTCGAGTTGGAGACGGTGCGACTTGTCCTTCGCGACGAAGCGGGCGGGCGCGAGGTGATAAAGCGCGCTGAACGCGAGGGCGTCGGAATCATCCGGATAGCGCTCGGCCAGCGCGGCCCACGCGCCGTCGAGGGCTTTGAGCCCGGAGACATGATCGCCCGCCGCCGCCGGGCCGAAATACCGGTCGAGCGTTTCGAGATAGGCCCGCTCCCGCGGCGTCGCGGGCGGACAGGCGAGCCCGCGGCGAATATGCTCTGCGCCTTGCTGCCGCTCGGTGTCGGTCGGCGCATCGGGCCAGAGCGGATGAATGATCGCCATCGCCCGGCCCCAGAAGGCGAGCGCACAGGCGGGGTCGATGGTCGCGGCCTGGGCGAATTCGCGGTCGGCCTCGGTATACATCATGTGGTGCACAAGCTTCACGCCGCGGACGACGTGCTCCTGCGCTTCGGGCTGGCCGCTGACCGCGAAGTTGATGGTGCCCAACTTTTCGCCGGGACGATGGTCGGCGAGACTTTGGGTTGGCAGCAGGATCGCGCCGAGGATGGACGCGGCGAAGAGAGGGCGGGTGGATTTCATGGTAACACTCCTTGGGTTGAACGTTTGTCGGCTGGCAGGTAGCTCCGTTCCGCCGGGACGTGCACCAGCCAGCTGAATCGGAAAGCGACGGTTGGCCCGGCGGCACCGTCACGCGCCACGAGTAAAATCGGCGCGACTGAAACGTCAAGGGACGCGCCGCGCGTTTATCGGAAGTGATAGCTGAGCTGCGGCGGGTAGAGGTAGCCCATGGTTTGGAGGGCGACGTCTTTGCGGTAGAGCGGGTCTTGCAGCAGGCAGACGCGGCGGCGGGTGGTCGGAATTGTCGTCGTGTAGATGCGGATTTCGCCGGGGAGGCTCACGATGATTTCTTCGCGCCAGTCGCCCACGATGTCGGCGATGGCGACGAGGCGGCCCTCGAACTCGCCGATTTTTCCGGTGCCGTATTTCATGATCGCGCTCCGGCCGGCGGCGCCGAAGCCGGTGCGCTCGCCACCGGGCGCAATTGCGACGGCTGACGGTGGCACGGGCGTCTCGCCCGTGAATCCGACCACGGGCGAGACAACCGTGCCACTTTCAGCGCCGCCGCGTGCGCCGCGGCCCGCACCGCCGCCAGCTCCGCGTCCTCCACGGCCATCGCCCGGCGCGCCACCCCACGCGCCGCCGAAGCTGCGGCCGGGGATGTAGGCCTTGGTGGAATCGGCGCCCCACCAGATCGCGCGGGGGCTGAGGCCGCCGAGATTTTCCTCCGTGATGAGTTCGCCGGTCGCGGCGGAGTAAACCCATTTGCCGGTGCCGTCCTGCTCCGCACCGTAGAATTCGATGCCGGGTTTGTCCGGGATGAAGTCGCCGAACATGCCCTGATCATGGATGTGGGTGGTCTTGTAGGGATGGCCCCAGATGATTTCGCCGGTGCGCGCGTCGACGAGGCACATCCCGTTTTTTCCGAGGGGGACTTCGTAGCCGTAAGCGATCTCGAGGCCGGGGCGCGTGGGGATCGCGTCGGCGACATACATGATGTCGGGATGGCCGAGGCCGAGGTTCCAGCGCACGGTGCCGTTCGGATTGAGCGCGACGGAGCCGAGGATGATTTCGTCGCGGCCGTCGCCATCGACATCGGCGGCGACGAGCGTGTGGCTGCCCTGGCCGCGAATCTGTGGGGTCTCCTTGTCGCCGTCCCAGCGCCAGAGTTTTTCGAGTTTCTTATTTTTGAAATTGTAGGCGTCGACGACCATGCGCGTGTAGGTGCCGCGGCAGACGAGGAGGCTGAGCGTTTGGCCGTCGAGGGAGGCGAGGCCGATTTGGTTGCGGTTGACGCGATTACCGGAGTCGTCGCCCCAGTCGAGCTGGTTGCCGCGCTCGATCCAGTCGGTGCGCGTGATCTCCTCGCCGGTCATGCCGTCGAGGATGGAGCAATACTCGGGGCCGGTGACGACGAAGCCGCGGGCGCGGCCGGATTTTTCCGCGAGCGATTCCTCGCGCGTGGCGGCGTAGGGCGCGGTCTTGAGCGCAACCTCGGCCTTCCCGTCGCCGTCGAAATCCGCGACGATAAACGGCGTCCACCAGATGCCCATGTTCATATTCCAGCCGAGATCCTTTCGCCAGAGGAAGGTGCCGTCGTTGAGGTAGGCCTCGATTTTGTAGGTGTCGGGGCTGAAGCCCGCGGTGCCCGGATCGAGGCCGGCGCTCGGGTGCTTGATGATGTAGTCGAGCTTCCCGTCGCCGTTGAGATCGGCGAAGGCGATTTTTTGAAACGTGGTGTTCGGGTCCTTCAGCTTGATGGAAACGTAGGACTGCACCGGAGAATTCGCGGGCAGTTCGACGCGGCCCATGATGTCGCCCTCGACCGGCTGCGCGCCGCGCGGGAGGGCGACGGAGGTGATCCACCACGCGTTGGGCTGGTCGAGCTTCGCGGCGGTGTCGGTGAAATTGGTGCCGTCGGCCATCGGCGTGGCGTTGAGTTTTTCGGGTGCGCCGCCGGCGGTGGAGCGATAGACGTTGAACACGCGCCCCGCCGGATCGTCGGCGAGCAGTCGCCAGCCGAGATAGACGGCGGTGTCGCCCGTGCGCAGCGCGATCATCGCGCGGTCAAATTTTTCGGCGGCGAAACTGGACGATGCGGTGAGCGTGAGGGCGCAAACGAGGCCGGCGCGGGAGACAAGGGAACGAAGCAAGGGCATGGGGAAATTCTCCGTGGGGTTGAGAGTCATGAAATTTACACCGCGAGGGCTGCGCTCGCGCGAGTGGTGCGGCAACGGACAGTCACGTGGGCGGAGCGTCGGTTTTCCAGCCCGGCCTTGACACGCGCGGGCGCGTGACGGACAGAAACAGCGCGGCCACGTTAACCCCTGAGCGGGGCCGCGATCGGATCACCCCTGCCTTGCCATGCCCTCGCACCCCAACGCTTGCTTTCGCCTGCGTGCAGTCTGCGTATTCGCGCGGTTTGCACTGTTTGTTGCCCTGCTGGTTCCGCTGGCCGCCGCGGCCGCCGCCGCCGACCTCCGCGCGCTGGCGCCCGAAGCCGCGCGACTGCAACTCGCCGCGCTCCGCGCCGAGGTCGCACATCACGACACACTCTATCATCAAAAAGCCGCGCCCGAGATCAGCGATTACGATTACGATCAACTGAAGCTGCGGCTGCGCGCGCTCGAGGCAGCGCAACCCGAGATCGCCAAAGCGACGCCGGCCGTCCCGGAAGTCGGCGACGATCGCTCGGGATTGTTTCAAACGTATCGGCACCGCGAGCGGATGATGAGCCTCGACAAGACTTACTCCGAGGCGGACCTGCGGGCGTTTCACGCGCGGCTCGCGAAGCTCCTCGGCCGCGACGATCTCACCTACACGGTTGAGCCGAAGTTCGACGGCTTCGCGGTGAGTGTGACCTACGAGCGCGGGAAACTCGTGCGCGCCGTGACGCGCGGGAACGGCGTCGAGGGCGACGACATCACGGCCAACGCGCTCCTGCTGCGCGGGCTGCCGCGCACGTTGCGCGAGAGCGCGGAAGACGGCACGGCGAACGCGATCCCGGAGACGATGGAGTTGCGTGGCGAAATTTTTGTTTCGTTCACGGAGTTCGAGCGCATCAACGCCGAGCGTGAGGCGGCAGGGGAGATCAAGTTTGCGAACCCGCGCAACCTCGCGACCGGCACGATTCGCCAGCGTGATGCGGCGGAGGTCGGGCGGCGCAACCTCGAGATCGTTTTCTACGGCATCGGAGCGTGCGTGCCCGCGACCGCGCAGCCGTCGACGCAGCGTGGGCTGCACGAGTCGATCCGCCGGTGGGGCCTGCCGGGAATCGCGCGCACCTGGACGGCGCGCGGTGTCGGCGAACTGTGGGCCGCAATGCAGGAGCTGGCGCGGGCGCGGGGGGACTTCGCGTTTCCGACGGATGGCGCGGTGGCGAAGCTCGACGCGGTCGCGTTGCAACGCGAGGTCGGCGCGACCGAGCATGCGCCGCGCTGGGCCATGGCCTACAAGTTTGCGCCGGCGCGCGCCGAGACGCAGGTCCGCGCCATCGCTGTGCAAGTCGGCCGCACCGGTGTGCTCACGCCGGTGGCGGAGTTTGCGCCGGTGGAGCTGGCGGGCTCGACGGTGGCGCGCGCGTCGCTGCACAACCGCGAGGAAGTCGCCCGGCGCGACATCCGCGTCGGCGATTTCGTTTACGTCGAGAAAGCCGGCGAGATCATTCCGGCGGTCGTCGGCGTGAACGTGGCGCGGCGGCCGGCCGGGGCGCAGGCGTTTGCGTTTCCCGAGGCGTGTCCGGTGTGTCGCACTGCGGTCGTGTCGCGCGCGGGTGAGGTGGCGGTGCGCTGTCCCAACGCGGCCTGCCCCGCGCAACTGCGGCGGCGGCTGGAGCATTTTGCGTCGCGCGAGGCCGTGGCGATCGACGGACTCGGGCCGGCGATGGTCGAGGCGCTCGTGGAAAAAGGCTGGGTGAAAGAAGCGCCTGATCTCTACCGACTGCGACGCGCCGATTTGCTCACGCTCGGCAAAGACGTTGGCAAATCGACCGACCGGCTGCTCGCTGCGATCGAGGCGAGCAAGCGCGCGGAGCTGTGGCGTTTTATTTATGGACTCGGCATTCCGCAGGTGGGTGCGGTGGCGGCCAAGGAAGCCGCGCGGCGCTACGGGAGCCTGGCGGCGCTCGCCGCCGCGGGGTCGGGCGAAGCGGTCGCGGCGAGTGCCGCGAGTGATTCGGCCGGTCGCGCCATCGCCGCGTATTTTTTGGAGGTGCGGAATCGCGCGACGATCGCGAGCTTGATCGCGGCTGGTGTGCGACCAACCGCACCGATGGCCGTCGCGACCGGCAGTCGGCTCGCAGGAAAAGTCTTCGTGCTCACTGGCGCGCTGCCCTCGCTCTCGCGCGCGCAGGCCGCGGAGAAAATCGTGGCCGCCGGTGGCAAGGTCGCCACGAGCGTCAGCCGCAACACGCACTACGTCATCGCGGGCGCGGACCCCGGCGCGAAGCTTGAGCAGGCGCGCACGTTCGGCGTGTCGATCCTCGACGAGGCGGCGCTGCTGCGGATGCTGCAAGACGAAGAACCGTAAAAGTTGCGGAAGAGAGAACCGCTAATCTTCGCTGATGCTCGGAACCTACGACGCGGTGAAGCTGTGCGTGCTTCGCCTAATCGGCGAAGCGCCGGGCTGGGTAAGTATGGCGGGGGATTTCATTAGCGCCGATTAGCGAAGATTAGCGGTTAACATGATTGGGATTGGCTTCCGTGAATTGAAGGGAGGAAATTTCCTGTGCGGTTTTCCATTCGGCGGCCATTGCTGGGGGAACATGATCGCCGAAGACGCCGAGTTGCTCCACCTCTACGCCGCGAACCGCGATGAGGCGGCGTTTGCGGAACTCGTGCGGCGCTATCTCAACCGCGTTTATTTCGCGGCGCTCCGGCAGGTCGGTGGCGATGCGTATGGGGCGGAGGATGTTGCCCAAAACGTTTTCACGCTGCTCGCACGCAAGGCGTCCGCGCTCTCGCGCCACCAGACGCTCGCCGGCTGGCTGCACACGACGACGCGCTTTGCCGCGAGCGAAGCGATGCGCACCGAGCGCCGCCGGCTCGCGCGCGAACAGGAGGCCCACACCATGCACGAACTTTTCCCCGGCTCCGATCCGACGGCGCACGCCGACTGGGAGCGGTTGCGCCCCATCATCGACGAGGCGCTCGGCGATCTCGGCGCGGCGGATCGCGAGGCGGTGCTGCTGCGGTTTTTCGCCGGCCTCCCGCTGGCCGCGATTGGCGTGAGGCTGAACGTCTCGGAAAACGCCGCGCGGATGCGCGTCGAGCGGGCGCTGGAAAAATTGCAGGCGCTCTTGGCGAGGCGCGGCATGACTTCGACGAACGCGGCGCTCGGTGTTGCGCTCGGCGGGCAGGCGGCGCTGGCCGCGCCGGCGGGTCTTGCCGCAAGTGTCACCAGCACGGCGCTGGCGGGTTCTGTGGTGAGCGGCGTGGCTGCGGCCGCGGCGGGAATATTTGGATTTATGAGCACGACCAAAATTGTCATTGCCGTGATCAGTGTAGGCGCGCTTGTGACCACGGGCCTCTATTTGCACGAACGCCAAAAGACGCTTGATGCGAACACCGCTCGTGCCCTCAGCGAAAGAGGGCGCGCGACCCTACGCGCCGAAAACACAACCTTGCAGACGCGGCTTGGCACCGCAGTGCAGAGCGCAAGGTCCGCGGAGGATGACACCGCTGCGCTCCTTCAAGCCGTCGGCGATTTTCGCGCCGGGCAAAAATCAGCCAAGACGCCTGATCGGCCGCGAGCCAAAGATACCACGTTGTTGTCACGCGATGCGGCGCTCGCAGAGGTAACCGCCATCGTTGAACAGTGGGAAGCCAAGGCACGATCGAAACCCGGCTATAAACCTTATCAGCCGCCGGACGAATCGCTGCTTTCGGCCGAACAACGAAGGAGCCTTGAGCAGGCGCGAGCCACCGCGAAAGCGAAGAACCAGCACGTGTTCGTCGTGTTTGGCCCGCCAGGAGGGACAATCTACATTCCACAACTGGGGAGTGAGCGAATCATGAAAGCCTATCCTCAGCTCACCCGGGAGGACTGGCTGCAATTGAATGAGCGCAACGCCCGTGCTCTGGCCGAAAATGAGATCGCCGATTGGCCGCTGGTGCCGTCGCCCCGAGGAAAGTAGCGCTTGCTCATAGCGGTTGTGGCATGCGGAGAGCCACGGGCTTGAAGGCGGCTTGATATCCCGCCTACTTGTTTCGCATGAGCACCCCCACGCGCCAACCCATCGTCGGACGTTTTGCCGGTAAGGTCGCGATTGTGACCGGTGGCACGCATGGCATCGGATTTGCGATCGCGTTGGAGCTGATGCGCGAGGGCGCGGCAGTGGTGGTGAGCGGGTTGCCGGCGGATGCGGAGGAGGGGCGGGCGGCGTTTGCGGCGGCGGGATTTTCGCCGCGGATCGTGACGGGCGATTTGGTGGAGGAGAAATTTTGTCGCGAGCTCGTGGCGCAGACGCTGGCGGCGCACGGGCGCGTGGATTTCCTCGTGAACAACGCGTTTTCGTTTCTGGCGAAGGGGCTCGATGCGACGCCGGCGGATTTCGCACGGTCGTTTGGCGTGGGGCCGGTGGCGTTTGCGCTGCTCACGCAGCTTGTGGCCGAGCCGATGCGGCGGCAGGGCGGCGGCGCGATCGTGAATGTGTCGAGCATCTCGGCGTGGGTCGCACAGCCGAATCGCTGGACCTACAATCTCGCCAAGGGCGCGGTCACGCAGCTCACGCGGTGCGCGGCGCTCGACCTCGCGCGCGACAAGATCCGCGTGAACAGCGTGAGCCCCGGCTGGATTTGGACGCGCGAGGTGGACAAGGCCGCGGGCGGTGACCGTGTGAAATTCGATCCGATCTGGGGGCAGTTTCACATGCTCGGCCGCACGGGAAATCCGGTTGAGGTGGCGGGGCCGGTGCTGTTTTTGTTGAGCGACGACGCGTCATTCATCACGGGCACCGATCTGCCGGTGGATGGTGGCTACAACGGTCTCGGGCCGGAGGGGCTGGGGCAGAATACGAAGATCGCGGGTTCCCGCTGACGCGGGAGAAATCACAAATCCCAAAAGTCCAAACGCCAAAGAAATCTCAGGGGCTGAAAAATCGATCAGTGTAGCGGGTTGATTTCAATGTCATTGCGAGGAGCGCAGCGACGAAGCAATCCAGCTGAAATATCAGCTGGATTGCCGCGGTCGGCTTCGCCGCCCTCGCAATGACAAAACGAGCGACCCAGCTCGACCGGTAATGTGGCGTGATGCGATTGGGATTTTATTTGGAGTTTGGACCTTTGGCGTTTGAGATTTCCCGAGGATGCCGAACTTCCCCATCGTCGATACGCACCTGCACCTCTGGGACCTCGGGCGGCTGCGCTACCCTTGGCTCGCAAGCGTGCCTATGCTGAACCGCAACCACCTCATCGAGGACTATCGCCGCGCGTGCGGCCCGGTGCAGGTGGCGAAGATGGTCTTCGTGCAGTGCGAGTGCGATCCGGCGCTGTCGCAACAGGAGGCGGATTGGGTGACGGAGGTCGCGCGCGTCGAGCCGCGCCTCCGCGGCATCGTGGCGCAGGCGCCACTGGAGCTGGGCGATGGGGCCGAGCCTGCGCTCGCGGCGCTCGCCGCCAATCCGCTCGTGAAAGGCATCCGCCGTCTGATCCAGTCCGAGGCGGACGATGAGTTTTGCCTGCGGCCGAAATTTGTGCGCGGCGTGCGTTCGCTGCCGCACCATGGACTGAGTTTCGATCTCTGTATTTTCCACCGCCAGCTTGCGAACACGATTTTGCTCGTGCGGCAATGTCCCGACGTGAAGTTCGTCCTCGATCACATCGGCAAGCCCGATATCAGGGCCGGTCTGCTCGATCCGTGGCGCGCCGAGCTGCGCGCACTCGCGGCGCTGCCGAACGTCTGGTGCAAGCTCAGCGGGCTCGTGACCGAGGCGGACTTCTCGAAATGGACCGACGCCGACCTGCGGCCGTTCATCGATCACGTCGTCGATTGCTTCGGTTTCGAGCGCGTGATGTTTGGCGGGGACTGGCCGGTGAGCACGCAGGCGTGCGACTACCCGCGTTGGGTCGCGACGCTCGATGCCGCGCTGCATGGCTGCTCGCCGGACGAACTCCACCGCGTTTACGTGCGCAACGCGGAGGGCTTTTATCGGATGTAGCCGCGGCGGTAGAGGAGCGCTTGGAGGGCATTCAGATTGTCGTCAGTGCGCGTTGTCCCGCACTTCGCGAATCAACAGCTGCGCCTGAATCTAGTCGGGGTCGCGGCGGGCGTGAAAAATTCCCGCGACGAGCCAGTAGGTTTCGAGTTCGCGGTAGTAGAGCAAGTAGTAGCCGGCCCGAAATACGCCTACTCGCCAACCGTGCGCGCGATTTCGAAATATCCCGGGGTTGTCGCGCAACACTTTGATCGGCCGATCATATTCTGCGACGATGGCCTCGGCCTTGGCCCGTGATTGCGGGAGATGATAGGCCACGATGCCGGGAAGGTCGCGATCCGCGACGTCATCCAGGATGCGCAGCGGCTTCATCAGATCCCCGTGTGCTTGCGAATGCGGGCCCGGGCTTCCTCGGGTGTCAGCGCTTTCGTCGGGTCGCGGCCCAACTCATCCAGTCGCCGACTCAACTCCGCGACGTGGGATTCCGGCGTCGGCACCGCGTCGGGTGGAATGCTCGCCCACAGCTCGTCGATGAGTTCCAGTTTCTGCTGCGGAGTGGCGGATTTTAGCTGGGGAAAATCGGCGAGATGCATGGCGGAGAGATAGCGGGGATAGTCAAATTGTCGAGCGCGGCCAAGGAGCGGCGGAGTCGGGGCCGGGGGGAATCTCCGCTTGCCGACGCAGGCGGCTTTTTTGCTGCAGTGGGCCTACGGTTTCGCGGCGGTAGCGGGTGGCAAACCCACCGCGCCGACTTCGCCATGCGTGAGCGTTTCCCAGACCATGTGGTTCATGTCCGCGCCGGTGGGGCGGTTGGTCGGGATGACAGCGGCCATCTTCGGGAGCGCGACACCGAGGCGCTGGCGAAAATGGTTGAACGCGATCTCCCACGTGGGCTGGAGGGAGAATTCGATTTTCGGCGGGGCGGGCATTTTGTTCGGAGCGAGGAACTGCGCCTGGTATTTCATCGCGGCGGTGATGCGCGCGGCCTGCTCTGCGTAGAGGTCGAGGCCCTGCTGACGCGCGGTCTCGGCGGCGTTGACGAGGGACGAGAAAGTCATGTTGGCGTGATGCGGGTCGCGCGCGGTCTCTTGGAGCACGCCATCGACGAAGGGTGGAAAGATGCCCTTATTGCTCCATGGGGCGGAGGTTTGCAGGGCGCTCGGCGGCGCGATGGGCGCGGGGCCGTCGGTCTTCAGGTTGATGACGGCGGGAGCGCGGCCGCGCCCCATGCGCACGCCGTGGGCGAAGAGCACGCGGTCATCGTTGAAGACACCGATGGCGATCAACGCCTCGGCCATCGCCAGCTCCTTGTTGCCGTTTTCGTCGCAGCCGTCGATGAGCGACGGGACGTATTATTTCACGAGCATCGCCTGGAAGCGCGCGACCTCCTCCTTCGTCCAGAAGTCGGAGGTGTGGCGGATGATCTCGGCGGCGCGCGGCCAGACGGAGGCAGCCCACGCGGCTTGCACGGGGCTGTTGTCGTTGGTGTGGCCGCCGGTGAGGGCGCCGGCCCACGCGTTCATGTTGCGGATGGTGTTGCGCGCGTATTTTTCGTTGCCGGTGATGTGCCACGCGAGTGCCTGGGTGTAGGCGGCGGTGGCGTCGCGGCGCTCGTCCTTGCAACCGAGATCGGGGCGCGAGTTCGGCCCGCACTCAATGGTGGCGCGCGGGCTCGGCGCGTAGTTGAGATCGGCGAGCGGGCTCGCGAGCAGCGCGGCGAAGGCGGTTTTTTGCGGCTCGGTGCCAGCGGCCACTCGTTGCTTGATGAGGTCGAGCTGCGCGCGGTTGAGCAGGACGCCCGGGTGACGGAAGGGGACGTGCGAGGTGTCCTGTTTCGCGAGGGCAGGGGTGGCGAGAGCAAACGCGACGAGGAGCGGGGCGAGGAGGCGCATAAAAGGGAGAGTGAGAGTTAATAGCCCGGCGGCGCGCGAGCGGGACATGCGCGGGGTTGTCCCAATCGCGGCGCGCGCTGCTATTAGCTTCATCGCCCGCCGCCACGTTTTCACTTTCCTCTCCCATGTCTGAATCTTCCTCCCGTCGTGAATTTCTGAAAACCGCCGCGCTCGCCCCGCTGGCGGTCGGTGCGCTCGGCGCGACCGCGGCGCGCGCCGCCATCGCGCCGCCGAAACGCGTGGGTCCGCCGCTGCTCAAGGTGTCGTGCAACGCCTACTCGTTTGCGAAGGCGCTCGGCCCCGGCGGCACGGGGACGTTGAGCCTCGTGGCGTTTGCGGAGTTTTGCGCGCAGGCCGGCTTCGAGGGCATCGACCCGACGGGCTACTATTTTCCCGGCTACGAGAAAAACGGGCCGGGCGTGCCGACGGACAAGTTCATTTATGAGCTGAAGCGGCGCGCGTTCGACCTCGGCCTCGGCTTCAGTGGCACGGGCATCGGCAATAATTTCACGCTCGCCGATCCGCCCGCGCGCGCGATCGACGTGCAGCGGATCAAGAACTGGAGCGAGGTCGCCGCCAAGCTCGGTGCGCCGGTGTTGCGCGTCTTCGCCGACACGCAGTTGCGCGCGCAGACGTGGGAGAGCGCGTCGAAGGGCGCGAAGCGCGATGACGTGGGAAAATGGATCGCCGACGACATTCGGGCGTGCGCGGACCACGCGGCGAAATTCGGCGTGATCATCGGCGTGCAGAACCATGGCGACTTCATCAAGACGGCGGACGACCTGATCAGTTTGCTCAAGCGCATCGACTCGCCGTGGTGCGGCGCGATCGTGGACACGGGGTATTTCCGCGCGGACGATGTCTATGCCGAGATGGCGAAGGCCGCGCCCTACGCCGTGAACTGGCAGATCAAACAGAGTCCGCTCGGCGTGGAAAAGGAGGCGGAGGTGCCGACCGATGTGAAGCGCCTGATCAAAATTGTGCGCACCTCGGGCTACCGCGGCTACCTGCCGATCGAGACGCTCTCGCCGCGTGGCGGCACGGGGCCGGCCTACGATCCGTTCCAGCTGGTGCCGAAATTCCTCGCCGAGGTGCGGCAGGCGATCGCGCAGACGGCGTGAGCACTTTTGTCATTCTGAGCGGAGCGAAGAATCCAGCAGGACAATCGAAACCATCACGTGGCGCGGTAATCCAAGTGGATTCTTCGCTGCGCCCAGAATGACAAACCGCCTGAAAACGCGCCTATGAAAATTCCCGTCCTCAGTTTTTTTCTGATCACCGTTTCGGCCTTCGCCGCCGAGGAAGCCGTCGACAGCCGCTTTGTCGCGGCGAAATCC
>JANXSC010000605.1 GCA_025352845.1 Opitutaceae bacterium | reverse complement strand
CGGGGCAGTGTCGGACGCCTAGCCTTCCGACCGGTTTTGTAAGAAGTCCTGACGTTCCCGTCGCCCGACGCCAACGCACTCCACCCTGTGTTTGGAAATATTCAATTTCTAGGATGCGGCCAGACAGCGACTAGCGGCAGGCCTAGCCGCGGAGCCGCCACTCCGGCACTCGTCTTGCAATCTTTCTGGTTCTTTGCCGTTCCTGAGCTGTCCATCGCTTCCGGCCAGAGCCGATTATTTCCCTCCCATCCTTTCCGCCATGAAAACCCTCCGCCCTCTCTTCACCGCCGCCGCGATGGTTCTCCTTTCGACCCCGGCTTGGGCCGTGCTCGTCGGCAGCAGCGTCACGGGCACGCTTCAGTTTGGTGGCAGTGGCCCGAATTACTTCGATCCGGCGAATGGTTTTGTGCCGGGCACGACGCTCAATACGAGTGGAATCACGGTCACGATTTCAGCCTCGGCCACGGAGTTCGGATACCTCGACAGTGCAAACAACGACCTCGCGAATTTCACCGCCACACAACTGATCGTCACCGACGCAGTCGGCGCTTCGGGTGCCAGCTCGTGGAAGATGACCTTCACCAGCACTGCGTTTACCGGCATCAGTCTAGTCAGCTCCAATTTCTCGGGTCTCACAGCTTCGTTCGCTAATAATGTCATCACGTTGGTCTGGGGCGGAACCTCCACCACCGGCATCACCTACACCGCCATCTACAACGTCAACACGCCCGACGCTGCGGTTCCCGACGGTGGTTCGACGGCGCTGCTCCTCGGTCTGGTGCTCGTCGCGGTGGCACTGGCCACCCGCCGCTTCCAACCGAAACCGGCCCGCGTGTCCGTCCGCTGCTGAGCCGGACTTGGGCCGCGATCCACGCGTCCTGCGCGCGGTGGCGCAACCCGCTTTCTTTTCTTGCGCAGCCCCCCCCGTGGCTTTTCTCCCGCTCACGCCTGCCACGGCAGGCGATCGAGGTCGAGGTTGCCGCCGCTGATGATGATCCCCACGCGCTGGCCCGCGACGGCGATTTTGTTTTCGTGCAACGCCGCATAGGGCACCGCGCCCGAGGGCTCGACGATGACCTTCAGCACTTCCCACATCTGTCGCATCGCGGCGACGATGCCCGCCTCGCTCACGGTCACGATCTCGTCGACCTGCCCGTAAATGATCGGAAAGGTTTTGTCGCCGAGTGAAGTCCGCAGCCCGTCCGCGATCGTGCTCGTCTGCTCCATCGCCACGATTTTGCCCGAGCGAAACGATCGTGCCGCGTCGTCCGCCGCCTCCGGTTCCGCCGCGATCACGCGGAGGCCCGGTCGCAACCCTTTCCCGGCGATCACGGTGCCGCTCAACAACCCGCCGCCGCCCACCGGCGCGATCACGAGATCGAGGTCGGGGATTTCCTCGAGCAACTCCAGTGCGACCGTGCCCTGACCCGCGATCACGCGGTGATCGTTGAAGGGATGAATCAGAGTCGCGCCGGTTTCGGCGACGACACGTGCGACCGCGGCTTCGCGCGCCGTGGCGGTCGCCGCGCAGAAAATAATCCCCCCACCCTGCCGGCGCACCGATTCGATTTTCGGCTTCGCAGTATTTTCCGGCATCACGATGTGCGCCGCGATTCCGCGGAGCCGCGCCGCGCGCGCGAGTGCCGCGCCGTGGTTGCCGGAGGAGTGCGTGGCCACTCCGCGCGCCGCTTCCTCAGGCGAGAGCGAAAACACCGCGTTGGTCGCCCCGCGCGCCTTGAACGCCCCGATCTTTTGGAAATTCTCGCACTTGAAAAACAGCCGTGCGCCGCAGAGCGCATCAAGCGTCGCACTCGTGAGCACCGGCGTGCGGTTGATCTTGTCGCGGATCCGCGCGTGCGCGGCGCGAATGTCGGCGAGGGTTGGAGGCGCGGAGGACATAATGAAGGAAACCCGAAGCCGCGTTCAGAACAATGGCCGCGGCCGCCTCATTTCTCAATCAACTGATAGACGCCGCGCTCGAACGTGTCGTAAACCGCAAGCGCCTTCGTGTCGGCGAACGGCCGGAATTGCATCAGGATCACGCCGGCCACACCGCGCGCCGGGTCGATCCAGAAATAGGTGTTGTTGATGCCGCCCCAGCTAAGACTGCCCGCACTGCGTTTGCCCGCGACGTGCCGTGCGGTGATGAGAAAGCCGAGGCCCCACTTGTCGCGGTCATCGTCGATGAACGCAAAGTCGCTGCTGCCCTCGGGCTGCGTGGACTTGAGGGCGCGCGCGTTCACCGCGCCGAGGTGATTTTCGCCCATGAGCGCGACGCTCGCGCGCGAGAGGATGCGCGCGCCGCCGAGTTCGCCACCGTTGAGCAGCATCTGGAGGAAACGCAGGTAGTCCGCCGCCGTCGAGTAGAGCCCGCCGCCACCGTTGAATTTCGTGGCATCCTTCGGCGCGTTGCGCGGTTGCTCGACGAGCGCGCCGGCG
>JANXSC010000148.1 GCA_025352845.1 Opitutaceae bacterium | reverse complement strand
TCTTGATGACATCGCCAGGGTTTAGCGTTTGCACGCCAGACTTGACCTGCACGGTAGGCACGGCCGGAGGCGCGCTCGCGCAACCGCCCAATGCCACCGCCAGCCCGAGCAAAAGGACGGCCGAAACCGACAGCCCACGTGATAACGATTTGGGGAATCCCGCGTTTTTCATCAAGGCTTGTCATATTGACACCCCTACCGCGTCAGCAAGCGGAAACATGAGACCGGTCAGTCGCGATGACGCGTAATCTTCCTGTGAAGCTACGCAATCCATCCCGACCTGCCTATAGTTTACTTCAATTCCGCCAGGGCGCGAGCCGCGCTGAGGCGGTCGCCATGGGACTTGCTCACGTGCGCGAACCGGACCCCGCCCCCGCGTTCGAGAATGAACATCGAAGGATAGGCCGTTTCCTTTTTCGCTTCCCAACGCAACCCATACGCCAGCGTGAAGGAATAGTCCGGATCAAGCACGAAGGTGAATTCCGCGGGCCACTGTTTGTCCTGCAAAAACTCCCGCGCGTGCGCCTGCAACCGATCGGCCGGACCGGGATAAACCATGAGCACGCGGGCGCCGCGCTGCGCGAACTGGGCGGCGGCGGCGATGTAGTCCTGCACCTGCTTCGTGCAGACCGGGCATTGGTATTCGGGCCAGCCGCGCAGCACCACGAGCACGACGGGGCCGGCAGCGGTGAGTGTTTTCAGCTCCACCGGTTTGTCGTCGAGCGTGCGCAGCGAGAAATTCGGAGCCGTCTCGCCGACGACGGGCGTGGCGGCGTGGACCATCGCCGCCGCCGCAACCGCACTCAGCAGCAGTCCGCGACGAAGGTCCGGGGAAAGAAACGAAGGAAGGCGCTGGATCATAATTTCAAATCAAGCGCCGCAGCGCGGCCTCACCGCTGTCGGTAACGAGCGTGTAGACGAGCTTGGCATCCGCCCACGTCGCGGACGAGTGGCCACCGGAGGAAGCCACGAGGGTTTTCGGCCCGCGGTCCGGCCCGGTCGAAAAATCCTCGCGCCGCGCGGCGTAGAGGTGGAACCACGCGCCATCGCGCTGAAAGCAAAGCTCGAAGATCTCGCGCCCGCCGACCCGGATGCTGCGACACTGGTGGCGGCGCAGTTCCGCCAGATCGATCTCAGCATCGGCCAGCAGGGGCAGCCGCGCACTCGCGAGCCGCGCCTGCACCCCGGCGAGCGGCGCCGGGTAGCCGTCGTGCTCGCCATGCGCCGCCGTCAGATCGTTGCGCGCGAGGGCCGCGAATTCGGTGAGGCTGGATTTTTTTTGCGCCGAGACAATCACCGCCCCGACGCCGGCAAGGAACACCATCGCCGCTGCAGCGGCGAGCCACGGCGGCGCGAGCCACCACGGGCGCCGCGGCCGGCTCGCGCGCACGCCGGCGAGAATCGCCTGCTTCAGTTCAGCGGGAGGTGCAACCGCGCGCAGGCGGCCGGCCACGGCGGTGTCGAAGGCACGCTGCCGTTCCAGCCACTGGCGCAGTTCCGGATCGCGTTCGGTCTGGGCGAGCGCCTCGGCAAACGCGGCATCGGTGGCATCACGACCATCGGGCCGATAGGCACCGAGAATAAATTTGGCCTCTTGGTTGTTCATGCGCGGATGCCCGGTTTCGGAAAATTGATGACGTTGCCTCCCTTGGCCTTTTCGGCGAGCCGGACGCGGAGGTGGGCCTTGCCGCGCGAAAGCCGCGACATCACGGTGCCGATCGGGACGGCGAGAATTTCGGCGATCTCGATGTAGGACAGATCCTGCAAATAAAAAAGCGTGAGCGGCTCGCGGAACACCAGCTCGACGTCCTGCAAGGCTTCGAGCACGAGCTGCGCATCCATCTTCGCGACGAGATCGACATCCGTGGCGGGGACATCCTGCTCGGTCGGCGGCAAATCCTCGAGCGCGGTGATTCTGCCACCGCGGCGACGGACCCTGAGAAATTCACGGTAGAGGGTGGTGAAGAGCCAAGTTTTCACCTTGGTCGCGTCGCGCAGCGATTGCCCCTTGGTGGCCCACACAAAAAATGTCTGCTGGGTCAGGTCACTCGCGTCGGCGGGATTCTTCGCCAGACTCAGCGCAAAGCGATAGAGCGCGGCGTAGTAGGCTTCCACCAAGTTTGAAAAGCTCGCTTCGGGCATCAGGAATGGGAACCACGGCCCCGGCTGATTATTCCGCGGAATTTTCCCGCGGGACTAGACCGAGCCTTCCCGCGGCATGGCAAGCACCATGAACGGTCCAGCGCTTACTCGTTGAGCGCAATCTGTCCCAAGGGCGGAGGCTCGGCCACGAAGCGAAATCCAAGTTGTAACGAACGAAAATCCTTCGCCCGCGATGCGACGGAAAGCGCGGGAATCCGTTCATTGGCGAGTCCCCCACTCCGACTCCCCACCAAGGCCATCGCGCCGTAATCCGAATTAGATTGGAGCCAGACCCCGAGCTCGGTCACAGACCCCGTGATCCGCTCCGTGGCCGCAACCAAGCGAAATTCCGTCTCCGTTGGCAGCCGGACGACCTGACCCAGCACCCAGGAGAGCCGCAGGCAAAATTCGTTCGCTTCGGACCAGCTCACTGATTCCACCGGCAGGATCGGACCACGATTGCGACTCGGGTTCGCGTGCATCACGAGCGAAAAAAACACCTGCGGCACGAGTGTCCCGGTCCCGGCGAGAGTCGGGCGTGGGGCGGAAACCCCGAGGACACGTTCAGCCGACTCGCGAATCGCCCCGAGATCACGCCGTTTGAGAGTGAGGTATTCGATTTTTCGCGCGAGGTCGGGATTCCACCGCGCATTCCGGGGGAATTCGCCCGCGACCCGATCCAAAACTGCGACCGCCTCATCGAGAAACCCCAGGGCCGCTTCAACGTCGCGACGCCGCAGCGATGCTGCCGCCCGCTCGTCAAGCTCGGCGGCGCGGGCCAGTAACGGCAACGACAAAGCCGTCTGGAGCCTGACCTCAAATCGCTCGGCGTCGGCCGCAGAGGCCGCGCGGCTCTTGGGGAACCGCGCGTTCAACTCTCGCTGAAGCGCAACGGCCATCGCCCATTCCTGACCTCCGGCGCACGAATCTCCGGGGGCACCAGCGCGCTCGGCCGCGGCCACCACCGCTTGCAAGCGACCGGACAGTTCGCGCGATGCGAGCGTTTCGATCTCGGACTCGAGTCCGGCCAGCGCAGCCGGAGCAGCGGCCTTCGTGTCACGAAATTCCTGATTCACGGCGAGCTGTTCCGCGCGGGCCTCGCGCAGCGCCCGCGCCGCCTCCGCGGTGTCGCCTCCCGCCAAGGCGGCATCGGCCCGCTGGCGGGCCGCGGAAATCGTGTCGTGTCGCGCACGGGCGCGCCCAAGTTCGACCGCGGTCCGCAGGCGTGTCTCGCGTTGAAAATCCTGTAATCTGCGCGTCGGGGCGAAGGTGTTGGCCTCGTCCTGCCAGCGCAGCGCCGCCGTCAGTTTTTCGAGGCCCGACTCAGCCTCACCTCGGATCGCGAGCGCGGCTGACTCCTCCTCCAGCGCCACGCTGCGCGACACTGCCGCGCGATGACGCAAGGTGCGCCACGCGTGCTCAAGCTCGGTCACCTCGGTTTCCTCGCCCAGCCCGACCGGCCTCGCAGTCCGCAAGCGGCGCTGCAACTCGGCAAGTTGCCGGGACAAAATTTCCGCCGCGCCCTCGACATCACCGCCCGCGACCAACGCAGCCTGATAGATGTCCTGCCACCTTGATATCACCGTCGGCTGCCCGGCCACCACGGGAGCCGCAACACTCGTCGGTCGTTGGCGCACCCGCAGCCACCCCACGGTGCCGAGCAAAATCACGGTGACGGCCGCGGCGAGCAACCGGGCGCGGAACGCACCGGCGGGTTTCCCGCCGGTCAGAGCCGTGATTTTGCTCGGCACCGTGGGGTGGCTGCGGGTGCGCCAACGACCGACGAGTGTTGCGGCTCCCGTGGTGGCCGGGC
>JANXSC010000146.1 GCA_025352845.1 Opitutaceae bacterium | reverse complement strand
TCGGCTTCACGCGGACGGAGGCCCAGGTCTTGCCGTCCGGCTCGATCGAGATCGGGATGAGGCCTTCCTTGGCGAAGGCGTTGCGGATGTTGAGCTGGATCTTCCAACCGATTTTCTGGCTGAGCTTGTGCTCGTAGCCGGTCCACAGGTCGATCGCGTTCTCCGAGGGACCATAATACGGCCTGGAGAGGTTGAACTTGCCGCCGGCAATCGCGGGGTAACCGATCACGACCTTGTCCTGCCAGCGATAGCTGCCGCCGACGCCAACGCCTTTGAGCAAGCCTTCGAGGAACGAATAATTCTGCACGACGGTGTAGCGGAATTTGCGGAGTTCCGATGCGGCGGCGCCTTCCTGGAGTTTCATCTGCACGTAGTTCGCGCGCCACGGGCCGAAGACGTTGGCGTAGATGTTCAGGGTCGTGTTGCCGAACTGGGGCATGTTGCCCGCGGGGGTGAGGGTGCCGTCCGGGTTGGTCAGCTTAGAGTCAATGTAACTGATGTAGTCATCGAGCAACTGACCGCCGACGTTGCGACGAATCGCGGTGGTTTGCGAAGCGTTGAAGGAAATGCGCCAGTTCTTGGTCGGGTTTGCGGTGAATTCCATTTCATAGCCCTTCGACTCGGTGTCCGCCGTGACGGTGAAACCCGGGGGCGGCACGGCCGAATAGGCGAAGACTTGCGACGTATCGGCGGGGGCATTGGCGGCCGGATTGGCTTCGTATTTCGTGCGATCAAGATCGAGCGGGACAGCCTGCGGGGTGAAGCCCCAAGCCTTGAAGAAGCCCTTGGCGGTGAGGTCAGACTGAATCTGATTCCACGTGCGGATCGCGGAATCTTCGAGGGCGCGACCTTGTGC
Organism: Opitutaceae bacterium; assembly: GCA_025352845.1. Classification (GTDB taxonomy): domain Bacteria; phylum Verrucomicrobiota; class Verrucomicrobiia; order Opitutales; family Opitutaceae; genus ER46. Next base: position 13,354 of record JANXSC010000146.1, on the reverse strand, counting down.
GGAGGTGATGGTTTGATTGGCGGCATTGACCGCGTCACCCTGGGCGACTGAGCCGCCCCAGGTGTTGCGGGACTGGGGCTGTTCGCGCGTGCCCCAATCGTAGGCGCCAAGTTTATAGAGGAACACATTACGGAACCGGAGACCCTGCTGGATGATCTGGCCGATGCCACCGGGGTTGCTGATGCCGCTGCTGGCGTTCTGAACGTTGGTCTGGTATTTGATCACGCGGAGTGAATATTTGTTATCCTTGGTAGACAGCACGACGCCGTAGTCCTTGGTCTTGCCGGTCGGATTCCCAATCGCGCTGCCGTAGATGTCCCGGCGCGTGTCCGTGACCTGGAAGTTGTCCGATTTGTTGTAGGAGAGGCTGACGTTGATGGGCAGACGATCCCGCTCAAGGAGTCGGTTCAGGTGGGTGACCACGCCGCCGCTGGTGGAGTGGGCCTTGAAGATTTGGTTGGCCGGATAGACGGCGGGCAGCCGGTAGACATCGGGCTGCAGGTTGAGGATGTTGCGGTTGTTGCCGACCGGGAGGGCGTTGGTTGCCTTGCCTTTGACCTCGTCGTAGCGCCAGCCGAGCGTCGGGATGATGGCGTCTCGCCACAGGAAGCCCTGCCAGGACCCGGCAAAGGATTTCGTCTCGCGCCGGGACAGCAGCGAGCGGGTGAGGAGGCTGTTGTTGGCGCCGTTGTCGTAGCGCAGGAGCCGGTTGTTGAACGTGGTCCAGCCCGTGTAGTTGGCGGGATTCGAGTTTTGCTGGAGCTGGGTCGTGCTATCCGAGGCGGGCAGGCCGCCGAAGACTTTTTGGAGCGAGGTGGGGACGTCCCAGTTGGCATTGAACGGAACGCTGAAGTTGGTCCACGTGGGATCGAAGACATGCACTCCGGCGTCGGAAAGCGAAACGTTGGAGGTGACGCGCGGAATGCCGGCGCCGGCTGCCGAAGTAAGACCCGCCACCGAGGAACCGAGGTAAACAAAGGCCTGCGGCGGACGATCCCCGAGGGTCGAGCCGCTGCCGTCAGTGCCGTTCCAGTAGGCGGCCCACTCCCGGCTGTTGGCGAACATCTGCCAGCCGACATTTTCCGTGAAATAGCTCTCGTCGGCGTAAACCCCGTTGAAGCGGTGCTTGCCGAGCAGTTTCACCAAGAACTCGTTTTTCGTCACATCCTGGGCCCGGAGTTCGCCGAAGATCGAGGCACGGGTATATTTGCGGTCGCTGCGGTAGGAGCTGCCGGAGCCGCCGTTGCCGGCGCCGGAAATGTAGGCCCGGCCAAAGTTCGGATTGGTCGTGGTCAGTCCGTTCCCACCGAAGACATAGAAGTCCGCAAAGTTTTTCAGGACATCGATCGAGATGCTGGGGGCACCGCCGAAAAAGGCTTCGCCGCCGCGCTTGTATTTTTGGCGGTCGTAGGCGAGTTCCACGCCGACCCGATCGCGCCAAAAAGTCTGTGAGAGGGAAATGTTATAGGTGTCCCATTTTTCGAACTCTGACTTGTTGGGTCCGTCGATCAGGTTGTTGTTATAGTCGAAAATTGACGAATCGAGCAGCGACTGTTGGCGATATTGCCCGAAGGAAGCATTCGGAAGATTAAGGGCGATGGCCGCCTGCGGTAGACCGGCGATGCCGTAGAACTGACCATTCGTGCGCTTACCCTGAAGGCCAGCCGCCGCCCCGGTAAGTCCGCCGGTGTTGTTGCGCGCGCCCACATTGATGTAGCCACCTTCCACCCGGATCAGCTGGTTGGTGCTGCCGTCGATCAGCCAAAAGGGCTGTTGTTGGTTGGGCGGGACACTGAACCAACGAATGTAGTTCGGTGACGCGGGATTGTTCACGCCCTTGCCATCACCCGCGACGATGTTGGCGACGTCACCGCGCTCCGCGTCATAGCCGTTGTTAATCGCGGTGCGGCCCGCGCCGCCGAAGGGGTTGTCCGCCGTAATGGCGGTGGGGCGAAACCACGCACTGATATTGTCGTTCGGCGTGACTGTGCGCGGGCGGTTGGCCTTGATGTCGCCGTGCTCATACTTCAGCCGGATGCTCGTATGAGTGCCGGTGTCCTTGAAAAGCTGCGGGTCAAAACGCAATGCGCCGTAGATGCGGCGGTCGTCCTGGAACGCCGGATCCTGGCGGAATTTTTCGTTGTTCCACAAAGCGTCCACGCGGAGCGCCAGGGTTTTGGGAACCAACATCTGGTTGAAGTCGAGGGATGCGCGTGCGCTGCCGTAAGAACCGAAGCGCACATCCGAGGATCCGAACGTGCGAAACTCCGCGCTGCGGGTCGTGGCGTTGACGATGCCGGCCGGGCTGCCCAAGCCGAAGAGGATGGAGTTCGGCCCGCGCTGGATGTCGATGCGGCCCACGATATAGGTGTCCCATGGGATGTCGGTGACGAAGAAATCGCGGGCGTTGTCGGCCGCGGCGAGTCCGCGCACACGTTGGGCACCGGAGGGGGCGCGGAGGTTGCCACTTTCGTCGACGCCCGTGCCGTTGCCCAATCCCGCGTAGGTGCCGTGTGTGCCCGCCACCTCGGCGTTGGTGGTGTATTGCAGCAGGGTGCTGATATCGGTCGCGCCGACGTCCTTGAGAAATTCCTTGGTGATGACGGTGATCGCCCCGCCGACATCACGCAGGTCGGTGCGGATGCGCGTGCCGGCGAGCGTCTCGGTGGCTTGGTAACCGACATCCTTGGTGGTCGCGACCTCGAACGGCGTGAGCATCACAGTTTCCGATTCGCCTTCGGAGTTTGCCGGCGTCGTGGGCCGGGGCGCGGGTGCCTGTTGGGCCAGTGCACTGGCGGCGGCGAGGGCAAAGGATGCGACGAGCGCAGGCGATGCAGGTATTCTGATACGATTTGTCATGGGGTTGCTGGGATTGAGGTGGAGATAAAACATCGTTCGCCGCGGGCACCCACGGCCGACGGGATCACACTGGACACAGGTGCTGAAGATAGCGGGGAAGGGGATGAGGGCGGATTTGCACCGGCCCAATGACCGATAGTCTAGCACGCGCCGCTGTCGGCACACTATTACCCGAATGAGCTATTGGACTGCCGCCGCTGTCCGCTGGCACTGGCAGGCCGTTGAAAAAGGCCCGCACAGATGTTTGCTTTGATCCAGCAAAGTGCGGCGCGCCCGCTAATCGTGGATTCTTCAACCACCGGCTAGGCGAGGCCAGATCGGTCCTGCGGCTCGATTCGTGGCGGAAATCTCACTTCGATTGGATGCCATTATGAATGGTATGGGGCACCGCACCGGCCATGTTCCGTCCGGTCACACAGCATTGCTATCCATGTCTGGCATCGGACAACCGACGTTGGCTAACGCTCTCTTGAGAAAACAGCCGAGCGAACTTACTCCTCACTTTGCGCCTGGGCTCCGGGAGAACCCAGTGAATCCGTTTGGATCACAACCGCTCAACTATACCAGCCGCGATCACCCTACGCAGCCGCTCGTTGCGGTGATTTTTCCGTCGCCGATTTGGGATGTCTCACCGTCTGGAGCGAGCTTCCGCGCCAGCGTCTGCTTTCCATTCCCCTCAAGCGACGTTCGCTCCCGGGGGATACCACCCATCCGCTTCCGTCCTCCGAAAAACCCCCGATACCAAGCTAGCCCGACGCAGTGTGTCGATAGCGCGTGGCCGGCGATCCAACCCGTGGCCTCAGGCCAGCTCGGCGTCGCCGTGGTGCACGTGGTCGTCGGCGATCTCGTGAGTGTCGGCTCCGTGGAGGTAGCGGAACCCGTTTTCGTCTTCGACACCCTCGGGGGCCCGGAGCAGCCCGACCACGGTCATCACGGTTCCGAGCGCGAAACTAAGGCCGGTCACGATCCAGAATAATGTGAGTGCGAGATTCATGGGATAGAGGTTAGCAGAACGGCGGTCATCCGACTATTCGCACGGCTACGCTGCAATCATGGGTAGAAGAGGCGATCTGTTTTACACGGATTTTTAAGTCTATGTTCCACTATAATTTCGCATCCCGCGGAAGGCGTCAGCCCCGTGCGACTTCCAACGGATGCGAACGCCGGAGCAACGGCAGCGCCACCCGCGCCCGCGGCAACCCCGCGGCGAACACCGCATGAATCATCCCGAGCGATTTCATCGCGGCAAATCCGCTGCACACCGGCTCGATCGCCTCCAGCCACTCATCCACCACGCGCCGGTTCGCCGCGATGTTCGTGCGATCGGTGACGCCGGCGAAGGTTCCGTGGCGCGCGTCCAATGGCACCCAAGCGCGGGTCTCCCCCGTCTTCGGAAAGTGTGCCGCCGCGAGAGAGGAAAACCTGCGTGTGCACGTCGTTTAGCAGCCGCAGCCGGCCCTTGGTGCCGATGAGTTCCATGCCCCACGGGCCGGAAGCCGCGGCATATTTCGCGCGACTGGTGAAGTGCACGCTCACCCCGCGCGGAAAAGAAAACCACGCGTCAATCTCGTCGCCGACGATTGGGCCGATGTCCTCGGTCGCGGGATGCACGTCGGCTGCCGTGAACTCGCGACCGCCTTGGAGAATCCGCGCGGTGCACCACTCCGGCTCGCCGGCGAAATAGCGCACCAGATCAAACGTGGGCGTGCCGAGCACGACCAAGTCTTCGCCACCCGCACGTTTGTCCTGTTTGCCGTGCGCGCGGATTTCGAGGAGCTCACCAATCACGCCTTCGTCGAGCCGGCGTTTAAGCAACAACGTCGCCGGCGCATTCCGCCCCTGATGCGCGACTGCAATCCTACGGCCGGTGTGCTGCGCGAGCGCGAGCAAATCATCGGCCTCGGCCAATGTGCGCGTGAAGGGTTTCTCGCAGTAAACATGCGCACCCACGGCCAGCGCTGCGCGCACCATCGCGTGATGCTGATCCGTCATCCGCGGCGCGATGCTTCCAATTCGGGGCGCTCTTTCTCCAGCATCTCGCGGTAGTCAGCGTAAGCGGCTCGCGCTCGGCTGCGTTCACGCGCCCGCGCGCGTCCGGTCGCATCGGGATCAGCCACCGCGACCACTTCGATACCGTGGCGATCGTTGAAAACAAGATCGAGGTTGTGGCCGAAATTCCCGCGGCTGGTGCGTCCGATGATCGCGTCCTTCAGCGGGCGTGGCTCACTCGCCGCGCCGCCGCGAATTCCCGCGGCCAGCGGCGCCGCTCCGGCTGCGGCGTGCAGGAATTGGCTGCGTTTCATTGGCGCGGCACTGGTGCGCCGTGCTGATGCGTCGGTGCCATGGGCGCAGGCGTGGCGGTTTTCGATTTCGTCGCCGCGCGCAGGGCCTCCAGCCGCACGAGCGCATTCTCATCCTTCGCCTGCGTCTTCAGCAGATCGAGCGCCGCGGGCACGCGGTCGCGCCAGTAGCAGAACACACGCGTCGCAGCGGCGCGTGCGAGCGGTTCGGGGGAGCGGAGCTGACGCGTGAGCAGCGGGACATTCAGCGCGTTCACGCATTGGTGAACCCACAGTGCTTCGGTGACGAGATGTGGTAGTTCGCGTCCTGCGCGTCGAGCCCGGCGACCCAGTGGCCGACTGCGGCCACCACATCCGCCACCGGGCGCGTGGCGATCTCCTGCTTCGCGCGGATGCGCATGTGTTGCTCGGGGTGTTTCAGCACATTGAGGAGTTGCGGCAGCGGCGCGCCCGCGATTGCCACAGGTGTCAACAACGGGCGCGACGGATAGGTGATCCGCCAGATGCGTGCGTGCGTGCGGTCGCGCAACGGATCGCGGATGGAATACTGCATGTGCCCGATGAGCGCCTCCTGCCAGTCGGTGAGGTGGAGCGCACCATCGGGGCCGAACTCCATGTCCACCGGCCGGAAATTCGGATCGCTGCTAATGGGGAGCGGCTCGATCTCCTTGCCCTCGTAGCCGCTGCCGACGGCGGACACGGTGTGCTGCAGAATGCCCTGCAGGCCGATCGTGTTGTTGAGGAGAAAGCGGCCCTGCGCGTCGAACGCGGTCGCGACGGCATTGGCCAGCTCGGGAAAATCCTTCTCGGAGGCGAAGAGGTTCACCGCGTAGCCGGGCGCGAGTTTGAAAGCCCATCAGCGTTTCCGCTGACGAGCGGATCTTCGCGGACTCGCCCTCGGCGGTCTTGCTGGTCTGTCCAGTCATCGCGTCGGCTTCCTTGCTCTGGTTAAGGCCGAACGAAGAAGGTGGGCAGCGACCACCGCCTCCCTACACACCCGGCCTCGCGTTCGCCAACGAGAATTATTTTCCCCCTGCGGCAAACCCCGGCCGCAGGACCGTCGCGGAGGACTATTGCGCTCAGCCGTCACCCGCCGTCCCGCGCAGCGCCAGCTGGCAGTCGAGCCACTGGATCACGAGCGCGCAGGTCTCAAAACTCGCCCCGCAGTGGGAAAACCGCTCCATCAGTTGATCGCGTTTTTCGCGGATCGCCACGACATCCATCGAATCCAGCAGGCCCGAGAAACACGCGAGCAGGGCATCGATGCGTTTGCCGTGCGGGAGGACGGCAATCGTCGCGAGGGCGTTCTCCACAAATTTCTGGCGATCGAGTTCAGTTCCCATGGTGAAAAGTCATCCGCGACCCGCCGATCCCGACAAGCTGAACCATTGCTTAGTCGCCGTAGGTAGTCCTACCGGAACACGAGGGGCGGGAGCGCGCAGGGAGTTTGAAGGAAGCGTAAAGCCGGTTTCAGAACGGCACAGTGGTGTCCCCGCTGATGCATGGGACATCGTCGCACGCGCGGTCCGTTTGCCCTTCGATGGGGTGGAATCCGGTCTCATCCTCAAAGCCCTCGGGCGCATTCCGCAGGCCGAGGAAGAAGAGCACAATGCCGGCAAAAAAGGCGACGAGACCGAGGAAGGAGGAGGCGGCGACGAGAAGTTCCATGGGCATCATTCTGCCAGAAAGGCCGCGATCTGACGATTCGGGCACCCCCGCAACTTGGACCGGGGAATGCCTGTAGGTTACGGGACAACGGGGCCCCGAGCTTTTGTGGTTACCGGCGCGCGCCCTGCCAATGGCTTCGGCGCAAAATCACGCTCGACCCTCTGACTTCCATGCGCCGGCTTTGACTTCGTCCCCTAAGTCCGCGCAATCAGCCGGTCGCCTGCTCGCACGGAACCCCGCCTCCCCATGAAATTCATCGCCTGCCTGCTTGTCTCCACCGCACTCGCCGCGTCTGCCTTCGCCGCCGAGTCCGCGAAACCCAACGTCCTCTTCATCCTCGCCGAGGACATCGGCAACCACCTCGCATGCTACGGCGAGCCGCTCGTGCAGACGCCGAACCTCGACAAGCTCGCCGCGCGCGGCGTGCGCTACACGCAGGCGTTCACCACCGCGCCCGTGTGCTCCGCCAGCCGCTCCGCGATGATGACCGGCATGTATCAAACCACCATCGGCGCCCACCAACACCGCACGTGGCAGTGGAACAAGAAGCCGCTCCCGCCCGGCGTGCGCACGATCACCGACTACTTCCGTGACGCCGGTTATTTCACCGCCAACCTCGCGCCCGGACCGGGCAAAGCAAAAAAATCCGCCGCCCTCGGCACGCCCGGCATCACCGGCTCGTCGGGCAACGGCAAAACCGATTTCAATTTCCTCACCGACGGCCCGCCCTTCGACGGCTACGACTGGAACCAACGCAAACCCGGCCAGCCCTTTTTCGCGCAGATCACGATCAATGAAAGCCACAAGGGCCCCGGCTGGATCCTCGCCGCCTCGAAGGATTCCCCCGTCGGCCACGTCGATCCCGAAAAGATTAAACTCCCGCCCTACTACCCCGATCACCCCATCGCGCGGAAGGAATACGCCAACTACCTCGACGCGATCGCGCTCATGGATTCCTACGTCGGGGAAGTGCTCGCGCGCCTCGAAAAGGACGGCCTCGCGGGCAACACCATCATCGTCTTCATCGGCGACAACGGCCAGTGCATGTTTCGCTCGAAGCAGTTTCTCTACGACGGCGGCATCTCGATTCCGCTCCTCCTCGCGTGGCCCGACCGCCGCCGCGCGGGCCAAGTGGACCAGCAGATGGTTTCGAGCATCGATATTTCCGCCGCGATGCTCGGCTTCGCCGGCGTGAAGCCGGGACCGGTTTTCCAGGGTCGCGATTTCCTCGCCCCCGGCGCCACGCCGCGCAGCCACATTTTCGCCGCGCGTGATCGCATGGACGAGTCCACCGACCGCATGAGGGCCGTGCGCACGCCGCAGTGGAAATACATCCGCAATTATTTTCCCGGCATCCCCTACATGCAGCGCAACGCCTACAAGGAGAACCAATATCCCACGTGGAATCTCGTGAAGCAGCTCGCGAGGGAAGGGAAGCTCACGCCCGAGGCCGCGCTCTTCGCCGCCGACCGCAAACCCGTCGAGGAACTCTTCGATCTCAGTTCCGACCCGTGGGAGGTGAAAAATCTCGCCCTCGAGCCACCGCACGCCGCGAAACTCCGCGAACTGCGGGCGCTGGTGGACAAATGGGTCATCGAATCCGGTGACCAAGGCGGCGTGATTGAAGACCCGCTCGACATCTACAAGGGCTACAACGGCCGCCTGCCCGAGGAAACCGAATCGACGAGACCGGCCGGAAAGAAAAAATGAAAGGTCTCGGCGAAGGTCAGGAGAGCGGCAAGGGCAAGGTGCTCCTCAGCGGCAAGGGCGAATCCTTCATCAAGGCCGCGCGCGCGCAGCCCGGTCGGAAAAATTTTTTCCTGGCCGAGAACCACAATCTCCAGTCGTCGATGATCGAGCCGATGGACCGTAACTATCCCGCCGTGCTCGCGCTCAAACCCGACATGGCTGCCTACTATTATTACCCGCGCAACGTCCAGGAGCCCGATCGCGCGATGGCCGTCATCGCGAAGCACATCAAGAAATTCACGCAGGGCTAGCCGATGAACCGTCGCCGTTCGTTAGCCAAGTGTGGCGACAGAACGCGCCGCCGAAACAGGAAACGGCGCGGAGAAATTTGGCGGACTTACGGCATGACGCTCGCCGTGATGATCGTGCCCTTGCCGGGCGAGCTTTTGATTTCGAGCTGACCGCCGAGGCGCTTGATCCGCTCGCGCATGCCTTGCAGGCCGAAGTGACCGTCCTTGGGCCCGCCGGCCGTGGCGGGGTCGAAACCCCGGCCATCATCGCGAATCGTGAGGATGACCGCCCGTGGCGAAAAATTCAGATGGAGTTCAATCCGCGTCGGCGTCGCATGCTTGAGCGCATTGGTGATTCCCTCCTGCGCGAGCAGCAGCAGATTTCCTGCGACGATATCCGGCAGCGCCCGCGGGTCGCCCTCGCATTCGACGGCGATGCGCACCGCCAGTCCCGCACTGCGATCGGCGGCGATCTCCTGCAGCGCCTCGGCCAGGGTGTGTTGCTCCAGGGGCGCGGCGCGGAGATTCCAGATGCTGCGCCGCAAATCCTCGCGGCTCCGGTCGAGCAACTGGCGGGCGAGCGCCATGTGCTGCTGGCTGCGCTCCGGCGATTTGTGGTGCAGGGCAAACGTCGCCTCCAATTGAAAGGCCAGACCCGTGAGCGATTGCTCGGTCGTGTCGTGCAGGTCGGCCGCGAGGCGGTTGCGCTCGCGGAGCGTGGTCTCGAATTCGACTGCCGCGTCGCGTCGCGCGCGCATTTCCTCGGCGAGCTGCGCGCTGCGCTGGGTTACTCGCCGGCGCAACAGCACGACCCAGGCGAGCGCGAAGAGCAGCACCACCGCCACCAACCCAAGCGCGGCCCAGAGCCGCACCGGCGTCCACCAGGATGCGGCGACGATCACCCGCACATCCTCGGGGCCGCGGAGCAGCAGGCGCATCGCGATGGGTGCGGGCCAGTTTACCACCGGGCGTGACTCCGAGAAGGTCAGCGCGCAGACCCCGCTCACGAGCAGTTCACTGCCGGGGCGCAGCGCGGCGATGAACCTCGCGTCCGAAGGACCGGTGAATTCCGCAGGCACGAGCACGCCGTCGCATTCCAGGTTCAGCCGCAGCGGTTCGCCCTGTTTCAAATCGAAACTGATCAGGCGGCCGCGCAGCGCCACGAGATAGTCGTCGTAGTCGATCGATGGCGCGTTGCTCGAGCGTGGTTCCTGCACGAGCGCCTGTTGCCGGACGATTTCCTCGGGTTCCGGCGCGGGCTTGCGGCCGATTCGGCGAAAGACGGCCTCGTGCATCTCCGCGCGGTGGTGCTCCAGTTGGAAGAAGCCGGCCGCCTCCACCACATCGCCGGGCTGCAAGCCGTCGGTTTGCCGGGTGTTGATTCGCAGGGCGTGCGGCTTTTCCTGGATGTAGAAATAATGTCCCGGTTTGCTGAGCGTCACCGTGCCACGCACCCGGCGCCGGTGCAGGTCCGCGCCGTTGGAGGAGAGACCGGTGGAATCGCGCAACAAGACTTCCGGCGCGGCGAACATATCCGCCGGCGGCGGACGCAGCATCCGCAGATCGCCGGGATCGTTGGTCAGGACGCGCCCGCCGAGAAATTGCCGGCGCGAATTGAAGTAGGCCAGAAACACACCCGTGAGCGAAACCTCAGAGTCAACGAGACTGCCCACCGGAAACGCACTCGGGGAATATTGAATGAAGGCGAAGCTGCCGGTCGGGGTCGACACCAGCAACCGCAGTTCCGTGCGGCCCGTGCGCGGCACGGTTTCCGCCGCCTGCACGACGCCCGCGATGGTCACGCGCTGGCTGTCATGCCGGCCGGACTCCATGTCGAGTTGCGAGATCCTGCGCGCATCGGGCATCGCGGCACGGCCCACGACCCGCACCTGGGTCGCGGCGATCCGGGGCGCGAAATGCCCTTCGTGCGTCCGTCCCTCCACTTCCACTTGGTCACCGGGTTTCACGCTGGGCATCACGGCCGTCGGCTCATTCGGCTTTTGCGGGACAACCCAAATCCCCGTGCCATCGTCCACGGTAAAATTCCCCGTAGCGTCGAGGGGCACCATCGTGACGACGCCGCGGACCCGGACCGGCAATTGCCGCGCCGCCTGATCGCGGGAGAGGGCGCGCACCTCCGCGCACTGCGTCAGCGTGGGCACATTATTCTCCTGCGCCCGCAGGCCTGGGGCGCACACCAGCCAGGCGGCCGCAAAAAAACGAATCTCCCGGATCACACCGCGTCATCGCAGCGTCACGACCACGGTGCAAGCACCCGCGCATCGCCCGTTCGGGCGATTGCGCTTCAGCGTCACACCTGACACACTCGCCGACTCATGGTCCAAGCGATCTGCATCCGAATCCTGCTGGTTGACGACCACTCCGTCGTCCGGATGGGACTCGCCGCGGTCCTCAGTCTGGACGAAGGCTTGGCCGTCGTCGCCGAAGCGGAAGACGGAGCGCAGGCCCTGGAGAAATACCGCACGGAAAAACCCGACGTCGTGCTGATGGACGTGCGCATGCCCGGCATGGGCGGGCTGAATGCCCTTCGCGCCATACGTGCCAGCTGGCCAACCGCCCGCGTGCTGATGCTGACGACCTCCGAACTCGATGAGGACATTCAGCAGGCCATCGCCTCCGGTGCCTGCGGCTACCTGCCGAAGAGCGTGACACGCGATGAACTCGTCCGGGCGATCCGCCTTGTGCACGGCGGCGGCCGCTATGTCCCGGCCGCCATGGAGCGCCGCCTTCAGGAATTGGCCAAGCGCCGCCACCTCTCGAACCGCGAGATCGAGGTGCTCGATGGGATGCGCCGCGGCCTCTCCAACCGGGATATCGCCGGCGCTCTCTCAATCAGCGAGCACACCGTGAAAGCTCATGTGAAGGCGATCCTGCAAAAACTGGAGTCAGCTGATCGCGCGGAGGCCGTGGCACGAGGATTCGAACACGGTCTGCTGCGCGTGGACGAACACTAGGGCGGTGGCAGTGAAACCGCGACGACACACTGCGGTGAACCCCAGGCCAACTGGAATGGCCGCGCCGCAGTTGCGGCCTTTGACTTGGTTGCCGGGAAGCAATTCAGCGAGTTGAAAATCGAATTTCGGATTCATGCCCACGGAACGCGCAACTTCGCGCACCTTCACAACCGAACCTGTGCTTTGGACTGGTTACTTTTTTCCGCGCTGCGTCAAAAACACGAACGCCCCGAGCTTGCTCGCCGTTGACATCGATGGCCTCGACCTGGGTGCCAAGGGCGGAGGCGTCGTCGATGAGGTGCGGGACGTAGCGCGCGCCCCCGGGGACGGACTGAACGAAGGAGAATATCGAGTTGGTCGGATTCTCTTCGAGGCGCTGCGGCAGCATCGGGTGGAACTCGTGCTTCGTTTTGAAATCGGGGCCGGCATACCAATAGGGGCCGGCGACGATGTCCATGTGACCGTCGCGGTTGAAGTCGCCGGCGTTGATGCCGGCGGCAAGCGCGGGATTGGCACCCGATTCAAAGTTTTCCGCGTTTCCCCTCCGGCACGCGGCCGACGTTTGAGATCGAAATCGGCGCGGGCATGTGGTGAATCATGTTTCCCCATGAAACTCTTCCGCGCACTCCTTGCGCTTACCCTGGTGCTGGCCGCCGCGCTCGCGGCCGAGAAACGCCCCGTCACGCCGCAGGATCTCTGGGCGGTGAAACGCATCGGCAGTCCGGCGCTATCGCCTGATGCGAAGGAGGTCGTCTTCACCGTGCAGGAGTGGTCGGTCGAGAAAAACAAGGGCACGACCAGCCTCTGGATCGTGGCGGTGGCGGGCGGCGAGCCGAGCCGACTGACGACGAACAGTGCTTCCGACTCCGCGCCGACATGGAGTCCCGACGGCATGCGGATCGCGTTTCTCTCGAAGCGCGGCGACGACGAAAACAATGCGCTCTACATCCTGCGCCGCGATGGCGGCGAGGCGGAGAAAATCCTCGAGCTGCCCTTTGCGCTCGGCGCGCCGAAGTGGCTGCCCGACGGCAAGTCCGTCGTCACGCAGACGCGCGTGATCCCGGAACTCGTCGGCACTTGGAAACCCGCCGACCTCGCCGCGATGAAGAAGGAGATCAAGCGCCGCAAGGATTCGAAGATGACCGCGCGCGTCACGGAAAACCGCCAGTATCGCTTCTTCGATTCGTGGCTCACCGACAACCTCGCGAGCCGCCTGCTCGTCGTCGATGTCGCGGCGAAGACCTTCCGCGATCTCACGCCGCAGCGCGACTATCTCTTCTCCAACGGTGGCGATGCCGGCTTCGACATCGCGCCCGACGGCAAATCGATCGCGCTCACGATGAACTCGACGCCGCCGCCGTTTCGCGACGACCACAACGCCGACATCTATCTCCTCGCCGCCGATGGCAGCGGCGCGCCGCGAAACCTCACCGCGGAAAACAAGGGCACCGACACCTCGCCGGTCTTCGCGCCCGACGGGAAGTCACTCGTCTTCGCGCGCACGCCGACCGCGATGCACAATGGCGAGAGCCGCCGCCTCTGGCGCCACGATTTCGCGACGGGAAAAAATTCG
>JANXSC010000141.1 GCA_025352845.1 Opitutaceae bacterium | reverse complement strand
GGCGGCTACGGCTACAACACCGCCTACATCGGCGGACGCCCCGGCGGCGGCTACAACGCCGACGGCATCCGCGTCTCCGCCCGCCCCGCGCAAGTCCCCCATCCCGCCAGCACCATCATGTTCGGCACCAGCGCCTTTGCCACCGCCGCCGGCGTCCAGGAGTATGCCGCCGTCGAGCCCCCCTTCTGGGACTTTGGCACCGGCCCCTCCGGCAGCCGCCCCTCCCCCACCCTCCACTTCCGCTTCCAGGGCAAAGCCATCGTCGCCTGGTGCGATGGCCACATCAGCATGGAGGAGAAAGGCACCGGAGCCGCCGGCCCGAACCCCTACGGCGGCAACGCCGACACCCACGACCTCGGCTGGTTCGGCCCCGACGAAAATAACGGCTATTGGAACCCAAACCGCGAGCCGTGACTCTAACAGTCACGGGAGCCGCTCCGCGGTATTCCGCGAATTGGCGGGCATCTCGCGCCTCTACCGGACCATCAGGATGCGCCGACATCGGGATGCGCAAAAATGCTCGACGGCCCTGCTTTGCGAATTCGCCACGATACCGTCCCGCTGGCCAAGCTTTCGGCTTGCGGAATAACACCAGCGGGCACATTCACATTGATGGTCTGTCCTTTGCACTCCCCAAGGAGGTTTGCGAATCCCGGCACCGAACTTACGTCCGATACTTCGATGGTGGCGGAAACATAACCCTCGAGTTGCGGATGTGGGCGTGTGGCTATCAGGCGTCCTGTGACATCGGCCCAATTTTCTATCACTTGCATAAGTCAATGGAGTTCAGGAAGCACTATGGGACAGGTAATCCACGACGGCGCGTGAGATCGGCTGCCCGGCTTCCTGTTCAAAGTAACTGTAGGCCGGAGAGGGGTTCACTTCGAAGCAATAATACTCACCGCATGGCGTCCGCATAAGATCGATACCGCAGAAGGGCAGACGCAGCATCTTGGAGAGTTGTACACAGCGCTTCGCTATCTCGGCGGGCAAATCCACCGGAAGCATCTCGACTTCGAGACCGTCGCGCTGCGCGTAGCGATAGTCCACGGCAGCGGACAGAATTTCGGTGGCAAAAAGTTTTTCGCCGACGACATGGACGCGGATGTTGGTTCCAACGATTCGAGCCTGAAACTGAGTCGGCAGGCTGCGCAATCGCGCCAGGTCCGCCGGGCAGTTTGGATCGAATTCACGAACGATCGAGCGAATGGAACTCGTCGACTTGTAGATCACGCGCCCATGTTGCCGTGCAAAATCGAGCGCCAGTGCCGGATCATTCGTCACGAGTGTGGGCGGCGTGAGAAATCCGGCACGCTGAATCCATTGAGCCTGATAGGGTTTCGATCCGTTCGAGGCCATCGCTTCCGCCTTGTTGAGCACGCGGCATGAGGCCATCTCAATCCATTCGGCGAGGATGCCGTGAAGAAAACCGGAGCGCGCCACCGCCTCGGCATCCGGCATCCGGCTGCCTTGAGGCTGGTTTTCCGGCAGGCTGCTGTGATCGATCAGTCGCGTATAGACACCCGTAAAACTCTCCAGCGGCCACGCCGTTTCCTGCGTCCAGAGCGAGCCGCCCCACTGGTCGCCGCGGTGCTCCAGGAGCAGATCGGCAAAATGCGCCTCCCGCTGGTTAAAGACCACATGCGGCACCTCCGCTGCCTCCGCCGCGGCGATGGCCAGGGCCAGTGGTGGTTCGGTGGGAATGCCGCAAAAAAGAATCATGCGACCTCCGCGACGGATTGCTCTTCCTCGATCACCCTCTCCATGAGCCGGACCACCGCGGCCAGCCCGCTCGAATCCAGCACGGGTGTCGGATCGGCGCTGGAGAAAATCCACCGGGTGCCATAACTGCCGCCCGAGGTGAAATTCACCCGGAGCACCGGCGTGCCAGCCAGACGCGCGAACACATGGCACGCAGGCCGCAGCCCCGGTGGCAAATCGCCGCAGACCTCATCTCCGACGAACAGCACCGTATGCGTATCGGCCCCCGGTGGCTCGGCCAGAAAAGCGGCACTGCGCCCGGCGAGTGGAAATGCCGCGGACGGGATGGAACCGTCCGCTGGTTGCAAGCCGTCCGCCGGAAAGCGCCGCAGGCTGCTCGTCAGCCGCAGCCGCGGCAAAGGCAGGCCAGCCTCCGCCGCGAGCGCGAGCCAGCGCACGGGACTGCGACCCATGCAGAAGCCGCGCGGCGTGACCGGGTTAATGACCGGACACGGAAACCCTTCCAGCCAGCTCAGCAGCAGTGCTGACATCTCCGCCACTGCATAGGTGCGATCCAGCCCGCCAAACTGCGGCAGATCAAAGGAACCCAGACGATGCAGCACCACGCCCGTTTCCTCACTACGGAGCACGACTCCGTCATGCAGCCTCACCTCGGACACCGCTCCTCCCGAGTCCAACCGGTGCGCCCACGACGGCGCGTAGATCAACTCTTCGATCGTGACCAGGCGGCTCTCGCCGGCCGGATGGCGGCGGCGGAGCGCTGCCGCCACCGCCGCCGCCGAGGTATCCCAGCGATGCGCGAGGATCAGGAATTTCAACGCTCGGAGACTTTCGTATCGTAGGAGCGTTTGGCCTGCGCCGAACCGGCTTCCATCTGCCGGTGGATTTGCGCGAGATCCTGCTCACCGAGCAAGGCGCTCTGGGTCAGGTCAGGCCGGAGTTGAGCGCCGATGAACGGCTGCGCCACGCCCGCACGTCCGGCACTACCCAGCGCGGCTTCGAGCGCATCGATGCGAGCGATGAGACTGGCAATGAGCGCATCACTGCCCCCTCCGAAACCGCCGCCTCCGCCCAAGCCACCACCTTCGCCGAGCTTTCCGTGATCGCCCGGTTTATCAAAGCCTTTGTCCAAACCGGCGGACTTATCAGTAGCCGGTTTTTCCGCCTCCTTGGGCAGCTTCTCATGGTGCTTGTCGATGATGTCCTTTTCTTTGAATTCTTTGTGTTCCTTACCCTCCTTCTCCTTGAAGTCCTTGTGCTCCTTGATGTCCTTGTCTTTTTCTTTGATCTCTTTGTGATCCTTGATTTCCTTGTCCTTTTCTTTGATCTCTTTGTGATCCTTGATGTCCTTCTCCTTAATTTCTTTGCCCTCCTTGAAGTCCTTGTGCTCCTTGATATCCTTGTCCTTCTCTTTGATTTCTTTGTGATCC
>JANXSC010000595.1 GCA_025352845.1 Opitutaceae bacterium | reverse complement strand
TGAAAATTTCCATTTTGCCCCGCGAACGAGTTCTTTTTTTGGCGGGCAACGCCACCTCATTCCGGGACGGCGGGTGCCGCTCCCCATGAATGAAAAAATGCATACCCCCATGATCGCTGCCCCAATCCCCAATCCCCATGAGCGCTCCACCGACTGAGCCCAATTTGTCGGAGGTCCGCCTCATCCTCGTCCACCGGAGTCAGCTCGCGATTGAGCAGCTGGCGCAGGCGGTGTCGGTCGCGCGTTTCGCGGCGGAGATTGTCGTGTGCCGCACGGCTGCTTCTGCGCTCGCCGCGTTGCGCGCGCGGCCGGCCCATCTCGGTATTTTCGGACTTTCGCTGCCCGACATGGATGGGCTCGATCTGCTTGCACGTGTCGTCGCCGAACGGCGCGTGCTGCGCATCCTTGTCGTCTCCAGCCGGAGTGACGAGCGCGCGCGGCAGCTCTTGCGGCCCGGCAAAATCGACGGGTTTCTCGACACCGCGACTACCGGCTTCGCCAAACTCGTTGACGCCATCCGCACCGTGGCCGGCGGCGGGATTTGGTTTCAGCGCGAGTCTGTCGCCCCCGCGTCGCGCGCGGCGGGCCCGCGACTCGACCAGATGTTCACGCCGCGCGAGCTGCGCGTGTTTGCGCTGCTCGGCGGCGGGCTCGACGACCGGGGCGCGGCGAAAATCCTCGGCGTGTCGGAGCACACCGTGCACGGGCATCGCAACGCGATCATGCGGAAGCTCGGCGTGCATACGCGCGTCGAACTCATGCGCGAGGCGCTGCGCCGCGGTGTGGTGCGCATCACGCCGGACGGCATTCTGCATCCGGGCTTCGACGACGAGGCGATGGCGGAGGTTTTTCCGAAAGTGATCTGAGATGTGGGGCGGGTGCCCTCACCCGCCATCGTGGATGCTGAGCGGGGTGAGGGCACCTCGCCTACATCAAAAATCCGGGCGCGAGGTTCGCGGGCGAGTGATCGCCGCGGGCCTCGCGCCTTTTGTTTTTCGCGTGGACGCACCGCGCGCGGAGCGACCCCACCTAAAAAGGTGGGGTCCCGATCCGTTTAGGTGGGCGAGCGATCCGTTTCGACCGATCCGCGCGGTTTTCTCGCACGCGTCGAGCGGGCTCAACCGGGGGCGTTGTCAGTAACCACACCCCCGAAAAACATGAAAACATCCGTTTGGTTTCGCCCCCAGTTCGCCGGTTTCCGCGGCTATCTTGTCCGCGCGCTTCTGTCGCTCGTGCTCTCAAGTATCTTTGCTGTCCGCTCCTACGCGCAGTGCGACCCCGGCAAAATCTGGGTGCCCCCGCAGCCGAATGCGCCGATTCATCACCCGGCGGTTGCGAATCAGCCGATTCACCATGACGCGGTCGTTGTGGTTTTCCCCGCCGAGACGCACATCGAATACGACGAATTCGGCAATTCGTATGAGGTCGTGGACGTCCCGGAGCGGACCGAAGAACTCGTGCCCGCATGGGACGAACCCGTGCCGGATACGCCCGATTGGGATGAGCCCGTGGACGACACTCCCGGCTATTGCCGCGATGCCACGTGGGGCGGGTTCGACGAAGTCTCCGGCTGGAATCCCGCCGGCGACTGGTCCCCCTTTGCGTCCACCATTCCGATGGGCGAGCTGTTCCTGCGCAGCCGGGCCCTGACCAAGGAGCGCCGCACCGGCGAGCGCAGCGAATTGGGCGAGGAGCGCAACGTGACGACGAGCGTCGCCGACAGCTCGATCGAGAGCGAAACGGCCGTAGGCACGATGGAAAGGTGGGACGACTTCACCACGATCATCGACACGGCTCTTACCGAGTGGGCGCCCGATCCGGGCACGGTGCCTGCCGGCCAAAGTTTCAACCAATCGCGGATGGTGACGCGGTTCCACCGCCACGGACAAAGGAACTCCGCCGGGGAAGAGCGCAATGTGTGGACCGAGGTTGGCGATATGGAAGTCGTGCAGCCCAACATCGGCACGATGCCCGCAGAGTCGTGGACGAATTTCAGTGAGATTGTTTCCAGCGCGCCGACCAGCGAATGGGGGCCTGCCACCTCGACCTTTCCCGCCGGGCAAGCCTTCCCGCAGACTCGAACGGTTAGCGTCACGCGCCGCACCGGGCAGCGCAACGCAGCCGGTGTGGAGCGCAATGTCGTCATTGGTCAGCCTACATCAGAAACCGAGAGCAGGCCGGCGACTGGCACGGGCACCGGCGGAACTACGCCTCGTCCGGGTGGTGTTTCCATCGTCACGCCGCCTGCAAACTCCGGAACGATCTCCTTCTGGCGTGATGTGAACGGCGATGGCTACCTCGATGAAATCATCAGTTCTTCTGATCCGCGCGTCGGCTTGGTCCTGACGATCGAGGAGAACGACTGGGGCGACGATTTCGCGAGCCACTGGACGTTCAAGGGCGCGCGCGATGGTGACAGAGTTTATCCGACATTCGGTTGGTCGTTCGACACCGTTGTGATCCCGGTGAACGACGATCCGTGGGCAAGCATGGATGTGATCTTCGCGCCCGAACCAGGGCGCGAGTATATCGTCTTTCAAGATGACGTTTACGGTTATAATAACGATGCGTCCCGTTGGCCCGCGGCGGTTATGAATGGACTGCCGCGGAAAACCACCGCCGACATCACAGGGGGCTCGTCCACCGCAACTGTCACGAGCCCGCGCACGTTTCTCAGCGCCTTGTCCAAATTCAGCTGGTATGTCATTCGCCTCGGAAAGGCGGGTGACACAGTTCCTGCGGAATATGATTACGACTGGAATTGGGAGGACCTTCCGAACTACCCGCGTAACCGGGTTTGGGACGGCGTCACCATCGCTGCTGATTTTCCGACGTGGAACTGGCAGAATTGGCCGAACAATTGGTTCATGACTTCATCGGAGGACGATGATCCCGCCCTTATTCCATTTTTTGGGTTCACAGGTCGTGAGGCATATGAAGCCGCGGAAAAACTACGGACTATTCAAAAACTCCAAAAACTGGGGCGAGTCCGCGTGCTTTCGCGTGAGGGGGGACTTCTCTTGCCCGTTTCGGTTCTTTTGGAAATTTGGTTGTCTCAGGAGATTGAGCGCATCGAACGAAATGGGCCTTGGTCTTATGTCGTCTACGAGAAGCGACAAGCAGTTACGAATCGCGTATACACCGGACACTCCCATGGGCCGGGTGATCCGTTTTCCGTGATGTGGCGCCGTGACAGCGCCCATATCATCAAAAATTTTGTTGAAGGATATTTTCCGGCAGAACTCAATGCGTTCATCACAACAATTGGCGCTGGGTCAAATTACGGAGCTGGGGCAATGCTTGGCCGAGAACAGCAGGTCATGGACTACCACGGTGGTTCTGTCAGCGATCGTGGCGGCTACGAAATTCCAGGCGAGGCAGGACGCACGAGAGCATCGAACAAGATCCGCTCCGTTGCGAAGGACACGAGCTATAGCTTCGCCGTTTGGCTGACATCGGACCTCGCATTCGATCCTCTGTGGAGATATACTGGTTTTCCAATGGCGGGAGTTCCCTTCTTGCCAGACAAGCCCATCATCGCCCAAGGCAAAGTCCGACCGTTATTTTTCCCATATTAACGAAACCAAATTCTTAGTCTAAGAAATTTGCTTGGGGTGATGGCATCATTTTTAAATTCTGATGCCATCACCATAATCCCCGCCATGAAACCTTGTAAGGCAGAGTTTGTCCGAGCGAAAATCGAGATTTTCGCGGCTATGTGCACCGACCAAGGTGGCAAAAACATCCGTGCGATATTCCTGGCTCCACTCGATGAAATGATTCAAGCCAACCGCTGTTCCAAAGCCGCCTTGCGCCGCTTTGACCAAGACATTGAGAGGTTTATCAGAATGGCTTCGGTTACGGAACAAGCGGCGTTATCCAGTGCCCTCCGGGAAAAATTTGGAGCTGATGCCATCAGAGAGGAAGCAAGCGTGGTGGTTCAAAGGATATTAAAGCGAGGGCGCATTGTTGGCGATCGCGAAGCGGAGTGGGCATTGGACTTCGTGTCGAATTCTTCAAACGAAAGCGCAGTCGGGGCAAAAACATTTCAGCAACTCGCTGAACTCATCGACCGCGCTGGCTATTGATTTGGTGATTTTCGTGATGTGCGCTCAGCACCAGGAGTGAGGTCGGCTGCTGTTGTTTTGGACTGAGGCGGCGTTTGGTCCGCTGCTGTGCAGCGCAGTCGCGTCGTTGCTGCGAGCTTGCGACGCGCGCGGCCGGGCCTTGGCATCGTGCCAGCTCTTCGCTCCGCACCCCACACCATGGACGCCCACCTGATTGATTTCCTCAGCCTGATGTTGCGGTGGCTGCACGTCATCGCGGGGATCGCGTGGATTGGGTCGTCGTTTTATTTCATCTGGCTCGACAACAGTCTTGAGGCGCCGGCACCGGGCTCGGAGGACGCGAAGAAGGGCGTCAGTGGCGAACTCTGGGCGGTGCATGGCGGCGGGTTCTACAATCCGCAAAAATATGCCGTCGCCCCGGCCACGCTGCCGGAGCGGCTGCACTGGTTCAAGTGGGAGGCCTACACGACGTGGCTCTCCGGCACGGCGCTGCTCGTGGTGGTTTACTGGCTGCGCTCGCAGTCGATG
>JANXSC010000118.1 GCA_025352845.1 Opitutaceae bacterium | reverse complement strand
AGGTGATCTACGCGCCGCTCGACGAACTCGGCAGCGACGCCGCCGAGGGCGACGAACGCGAGGCGCGCGCGGAGGCGCTGCATTACCTCGACGGCGCGGTGGAGGCGGTGGAGCGCGTCGTGCGCGAGAGCACGGGCGGCGACGTGCTGGTGTTTCTCCCGAGCGAGCGCGACATCCGCGAGCTGGGTGACTTGCTCGCGGGCCGACGGCTGGGCAACTGCGAGGTGATCCCGATGTTCGGCCGGCTCTCGAATGTCGAGCAGCAGCGCGTCTTCGCGCCCACGCAGCGCCGCAAAATCATTCTCGCGACTAACATCGCGGAGACCTCGCTCACCATCCCCGGCATCCGCTTCGTCGTGGACACGGGCCTCGCTCGCCTCAGTCGCTACTCGCCGCAGGCGCGCACGCGCCGTCTTCCGATCGAGCCGGTGTCGCAATCGAGCGCCGACCAGCGCAAGGGCCGCAGCGGCCGCGTGGCCGACGGCGTGTGCATCCGGCTCTACTCGGAAAAAGATTTTCTCGAGCGCCCGCGTTTCACGCAGCCGGAAATCCAGCGCGCGAACCTCGCAGACGTGATCTTGCGCATGAAGGCGTTCGGCCTTGGCGACATTGAGCGCTTCCCGTTCATCAACATGCCCGCCGCGAAATCCATCCGCGCCGGCTATGCTTTGCTGGAGGAACTCGGGGCGATCAGTGACGAAGGTGGGCCGGCACGTCCCGGTGCCGGCATGGGCGAGGAATGCGGGCACAGGGACGTGCCCGCCCACCAGCTCACGCCGATCGGTCGCGAACTCGCGCGCTTGCCAGTGGACCCGACCGTGGGCCGCATGATTTTGCAGGCGCGCATGGAGAAGGCGTTGCGCGAAGTCGTGGTCATCGCTGCCGGGCTGAGCATTCAGGATCCGCGCGAGCGGCCGATGGACAAGCAGCAGCAAGCCGACGCGGCGCACCGGCGCTTCGTGCATCCCGACTCGGATTTTCTCACGCTGCTCAACATCTGGGAGGCGTATCACGGCGAGTTCGAGACCATGGCGCAGGCGAAGCTCCGCCGTTTTTGCCGCGATCATTTTCTCAGTTACACGCGGATGCGCGAGTGGCGCGACATCTACACGCAGCTCATGGACACACTGGAGCAGCGCGACGACTTCCGGCTGACCTCGGCTTACCACGGTCTCAGCGAGGTCGATCAGAAAACGACGTCTTTCGGCACGCCGTCCTATCGCGCGATTCACCGCAGCATCCTCGCCGGCCTCCTCGGCAACATCGCGCACCTCGACGAGGAAAATGGCGGTTACAAGGCGACGCACGACCGGCGCGTGACGCTGTTTCCCGGTTCGGTCCTGCACCGGCGCGAGGAACCGAAACGGAAAACACCCGCCGACGCGGCGCAACGCGCCGCGCAGAAAAAAGGGACGAAGTCCCCGCGTTGGATCATCTCGGCAGAGATCATGGAGACCTCGCGGCTCTTCGCGCGGACGTGTGCGCGCCTCGATCCGCTCTGGGCGCTCGATCTTGGGACACACCTCGTGCGCGTGGCGCACAGCGAGCCGTTTTGGGATGCCGAGAAGGGGCGGGTGATGGTGAAGCAGCGCACCCGCCTCTACGGTCTCGAACTTGAGAGCCGCGCCGTGAGCTACGGCACGATCGATGCCGCGCATGCCACGGAAATTTTTATCCGCGAGGGACTCGTCAATGACACGATTGCGTTTCCCCTCGATTGCCTCGCGCACAACCGCGCCGTGCGCGAAAAAATCGAAGACCTGCTCACCCGGGCGCGCGACAGCGGATTCCTCAATCTCGACGAGGCCGCTTATCGTTTCTATGCCGCGCGGCTGCTGCCGGTGCCGGGTGTAGGCGGGGTGCCCTCACCCCGCGGCGTTTCGGGTCGCACCGCCGAGCGGAGTGAGGGCACCCCGCCTACAACAGCGGAATCCAATCCCGGCATCTCCGCCGTCGGCGAACTCGTGGATCTCGTGCGCGAGCGGCGCGGGACCGAGCCGCGGTTCCTGATGATGGAGCCCGACGATCTCCGTGATCCGGAGACCATCGAGCACGACGCCGAGGCGTTTCCCGAGGCGCTGCCGATCGACAACCGTGCGCTGCCGCTCGCCTACGCCTACAAGCCGGGCCAGGCGGACGACGGCGTGACGCTCGACGTGAGTGTGCGCGAGGCCGAGGCGCTCACGTCCGCCGCGCTCGACTGGGCGGTGCCGGGCCACCTTGAGCAAAAGGTCGAACACTACCTGCGCGCGTTGCCGAAAGAGCTGCGCCGAGGCTTCGTGCCGCTCGCCGAGACGGCGAAGAGTTTGGCGGAAGACTTGTCAGGGGGGCGGGCACGTCCCCGTGCCCGCACGGGCGATGCGCCAAATGCGGGCACGGGGACGTGCCCG
>JANXSC010000116.1 GCA_025352845.1 Opitutaceae bacterium | reverse complement strand
GCTTGATGCCCTTGGCCTTGGCCTGCTGTAGAACTCAATCGCGCCGTAGAGATTGCCGTGGTCGGTGAGGGCCATCGCGCTCATCCCCAGATCGACCGCGCGGTCCATCAGGCGATCGATCCGGCAGCAGCCGTCGAGCAGGCTGTAATCGCTGTGGACGTGGAGGTGGACGAAGTTTTTGTCGACGGACGGCACGAGTGACTTGAAGCAAGCCTATCGTTTCGCGTGCGCAAGTGAAACCATTGGCTCAGGTGCAGCTCGTCGGAAACGCAAGGGGTTGGGAACCCAAACCGTTGCCCGGTCCGCGCCCGTGAGGTGCGACAAAACCGCGGGACAATGGGCGCACCTCAGTTTCTTGCACGTCTCAGTGAAAGGAAACACGTCGGAAAGCGCGGTCAGGCTGACCGTGCTAAGCCCGGTGCCGGCCGCTGCAAGAAAAGTGAGATGCGCCCTGGGACACCACTCCCCCTAAAAATGCCGTTGACGCCGGGTGCGCGGGTTGGCCTAGTGACCAGCTTTTCCTTTCACCACCAGTCGTTTCACGTCCGTCCTCATGTCCATCGAAATCAAGATCCGCAAGAACGAGCCCATCGACCGTGCGCTGCGTCGCATGAAGAAGAAGCTCGATCGCGAGAACATCATCAAGGGCACCCGCGCCAAGCGCTACTACGAGAAGCCCTGCGAGAAGCGCCGCCGCAAGGATAAGGTCCAGGCCTTTACCCAGATGCTCCGCCGCCGTTACGCGGAGTAATTCCCCGGACCCGGTGTCTGTCACTTTTGCCGCGTCTCCGCTTCTGCGGGGCGCGGCTTTTTGCTGGGCGCTCATTTTCGCCGTGCAAACCGCCGCTACTCCGGCCTCGTTCGTTTGGTCGCACCCGTGAAACCGATTCTCGCCCTCTCCACGAGCTGGTGTTCCCACCGGCATCAGGATGGTCATGCGATGCTGAAGGAAATGGCCGGACTGGGTTTCACGCACGTCGAGCTCAGCCACGGCATCCGCATCACACTCGTGCCGGGAATCATCCGCGCGGTGCAGGAAGGCGTCGTGCAGATCAGTTCGACGCATAATTTCTGCCCGCTGCCGACGGGCGTCACGCAGGCCGCGCCGAATCTCTTCGAGCCTTCGGCACTTGAATCGGCCGAGCAGGAGCAGTGGTTGCGCCACACCAAACGTTCGATCGACTTTGCGGCCCAAGTGCGGGCGCGCGTGCTGGTGTGTCACTTGGGGCGCGTGAGTTTTTTTTGGTTTAACCCGGCGAAGAAAATCCAAGCCTATCTACGCGAGCATCCCGACGCGGGCCGCACTCCGAGCGACAGGACCTATCACGCCCTGCTGGCAAAAGCGCTGGCGCGACTGCGCCGGCGGATGCCGCCTTATTGGGCGCGGATGAAAGAGAGCATCGCCGCCGTGAGCGACTACGCGCAGCAGAAAGGCGTGAAGCTCGGCTTTGAGAACCGGGAGAAATTCGACGAGCTGCCGCTCGACGCGGACTACGCGGATTTCCTCGCGGAGTTTCCGGCCGAGGCGCCCGTCGGTTACTGGCACGACACCGGCCACGCCGACATCAAGGAGGGCATGGGACTCCTCGAACATCGCGCGCACCTCGAAAAACTTTCGGCCCGCACGATTGGGTGGCATCTCCACGACGTGAGCGCGGAGGGAAAGGATCATCAGCCGGTCGGGTCGGGCCGAATCGATTTCAAGATGGTGAGCGGATTCTGGCGTCCGGAGCACCTGCTCACACTGGAGCTGAGCCCGCGGGTGAGTGTCGAGGACGTGCGAAGCTGCAAAGCGCGGATCGAAGGCTTGTTGTAGGGCGGGGTTAGGAGACCCCGTCCTACACCGGACATGGACGCGTCTGTCTCAGCTCGTGGCCGCTTTCGGCGTCTCCGCCATCGCGGCGTCGAGTGACTTCAGCATTGCGGCAATCGTTTCATCGGTCTCGTCGCCCATGTTGGAGATGCGGAAGGTCTTTCCCTTCAATTTTCCGTAGCCGCCATCGATGACGAGTTTGTGCTTCGACTTGAGGGTCTTGTTCAGTGCCGCGAGATCGATGTTCTGCGTGTTCGCGAAACAGTTCAGCGTGATCGAGCCGTAGCCTTCCTTCGGGAAGAGTTTGTAGCCCCGGGCGAAAACGAAATCGCGCACGGCTTTGTTCAGGCGCGCATGGCGGGCATAGCGGGTTTCAAGGCCCTCGGCCTTGATGTCGTCAAGCTTCGAGCGCAGCGCGTAGAAGAGCGAGATCACGGGCGTGCTCGGCGTCATGCCGGCCTCGTGGTTTTTCTGAAACTCGACGTAGTCGAAATAGTAGCCGCGGTCGGCCATCGTCGCGGCGCGGTCGAGCGCCTTCTTGGAAACCGATAGGAATGAGAGGCCGGGCGGAAGCGCGAATGCTTTTTGCGATCCACTCACGAGCACGTCGATGCCGAGTTCGTCCTTCTTGATCGGCAGCGCGCTGAGCGAGCTGACGGTGTCGACAATCGCGATCACGTCGGGAAATTCGCGCACGACCTTCATGATGGCGGCGAGGTCGCTCATGCAGCCGCACGAGGTTTCGTTGTGGATGAGTGTGAGCGCATCGTAGGCGCCGGTGGCGAGTTCCTTGTGGATGGCTTCGGGATCGACGGGCTGGCCCCAGTCGAACTTCAGCGCGGTGGCCTGCTTGCCGCAGCGGATCGCGACATCATACCATTTGTCGGAGAACGCGCCGTTCATGCAGTTCAGCACCTTCTTTTTGACGACGTTGCGGAGGGAGCCCTCCATCACGCCCCATGCGCTGCTCGTCGAGAGAAACACCGGATCCTTCGTGTAGCACAGCGCCTGGAGCTCGGGCTGCATGGAGTTGTAGAGTGCGACGAAGTCCGTGCTGCGGTGCCCGATCATGGGCTGCGACATGGCGCGGAGGGTTTTTTCCGAGACGGCGACGGGACCGGGAATGAAGAGTTTGTAGCTCATAATGAGTGCGCGTAGGCGCTCGAAAAACTGTTTACGTGCCGGGGTGCGTCAACCTTCATTCCTGTCACCGCATGTCGCAGCCCTGGCTGAAGAAAAAGGTCAACGCCCTCGAACTCTACACGATCGATGTAATCTACGGGCGGCGCGCGGGCGCGGGGCCGGCGCTCTACGGGGCGTTTTTGCAGGCGCTGTCGTGGCTGTTCAGTGCGGCGGCGCAGACGCGGCTGTGGCTCTACCGCAAACGCATCCTGCACGATCAGCCGCTCGGCTGCCTTGTCGTCGTGGTGGGAAACCTCACCGTCGGCGGCACGGGCAAGACGCCAGTGGTGGAGAAATTTGCGCGGGCGTTGCGCGACCGCGGCCGCAAGGTCGCGATCCTCAGCCGCGGCTATAAAAGCAAGTCCGTGCCGCTCTGGCAGCGGTTCTGGTGGCGGTTCACGCACGCGGAGGCGCCGGCGCCGCGCATCGTGAGCGACGGCACCGCGGTGCTGCTCGACAGCGAGACCGCCGGCGACGAACCCTACATGCTCGCCCGGAACCTCCCCGGCGTGATCGTGCTCGTGGACAAGGACCGCGTGAAGGCCGGCGAGTATGCGATCAAGAAATTCGGCTGCGACACGCTCGTGCTCGACGACGGCTTCCAATACCTTCCGCTCAAGGGCCGGCTCAACCTGCTGCTCGTCGACAAAACAAATCCCTTCGGCAACGGCCACCTCCTCCCGCGCGGCATCTTGCGTGAACCGATCAAACACCTGAAACGCGCGAGCTACGTCTTCCTCACCAAGTCCAACGGCCAGCGTGACCCGGAGCTGGAGGCGCTCATCGCCTCGCACAATCCCAACGTCGACATCATCGAGTGTGCGCACCGCCCGCAGCATCTCCAGCGCTTCGGCGCGGCTGTCGGTGCGCCGGACGTGCGCGAGCCGCTGGAATTCCTCAAGGGCCGGCGCGTGTTCGCGTTCAGTGGCATCGCGACGCCGGAGAGTTTTGAGAAATTTCTCCGCGACCTCGGCGCCAAGCTCGTGGGCCGCGAGCGTTTCCTCGACCACTACCGCTTCGAGAAGGAGGACCTCGCGGAACTCTTCGCGATGGCGAAGCAGGAGCGCGCCGACTGCCTCGTCACGACCGAGAAGGACGCCGTGCGCATCAGCGAGGACCTCGTGTGCCCGCTGCCGCTTTACTACCTGCGGCTGGAGATCGAAATTCTGCGGGGCGCGGCGGACTTCGATGAAGCCGTGGGAAGAATCTGTTTTCCGCAGAGCGGAACGCGGTCCGGCCTTTGAGCGGTCGCATCTCAGTTTACTGCACACGCGGTGGGATTCGTAGGGGCGTGGCTCGTCCGCGCCCGGTTTTCGGAAGGCGCGCACAAGGCCCGCCCCTACGACGGCAGGAAGCTGAGATGCGCCCCCTCCCTGTGAGTGCGTGCCGCCTTTCCCCTTGCGACGCCGTGTGCCCGCGCCGTTAGTTGCGGTCCGCCCATGATCATCGATCCCCGACTGACGCAGCTTGCCGAAGGTCTCACCCGTTTTTCGACTTCGCTTGCGAAGGGCGAGCGCGTGCTCATCGACGCGTTCGATGTGCCCGACGCCATGGTGATTGCGCTCATCCGCGCGGCCCGGGCGCGCGGCGCTCATCCCTACGTGCAGATTCACCGCGCCCGCGTGGCGCGGGAGCTCGCGCTCGGCGCCGAGGAGGCGCAGTTCGCCCCGCACGCCGAGGTCGAGCTGGCGCGCATGCAAAAGATGGACGCCTACATCGCGCTCCGCGGTTCGGCGAATATCTTCGAGTCCTCCGATGTGCCCTCGGAGAAAACGCAGCTCGTCTCCCGCCTGATGAAGCCCGTGCTCGACTACCGCGTGGGAAAAACGAAATGGGTCGTGTTGCGCTGGCCGAGTTCCGCGATGGCGCAGCAAGCGGGGATGAGCACGGAGGCGTTTGAGGATTTTTATTTCAAGGTCTGCACCCTCGACCACGCGCGCATGGTGCCCGGCATGAAGGCGCTCGCCGACCTCATGGCGAAGACCGACCGCGTCCACATCAAGGGCCCCGGCACCGATCTCCGTTTCTCGATCAAGGGCATCGGCGCGCAGCCGTGCGGCGGGCTGCGCAATATTCCCGACGGCGAAGTCTTCTCGTGTCCGGTGAAGGACAGCGTGGAGGGCCACATCCACTACAACGCGCCGACCGTTTATCTCGGCACCTCGTTCGACAACATCCGGCTCGCCTTCCAGCAGGGGAAGATCGTCGAGGCGACCGCGAGCAACACGAAACGCCTGAACGAAATCCTCGATAGCGATCCCGGCGCGCGTTACATCGGCGAGTTCGCGATCGGGTTCAATCCGCACATCATGCAGCCGATGCGGGACATCCTCTTCGACGAGAAAATCGCGGGCTCGATCCACTTCACGCCGGGCCAGGCCTACGACGGCGTGGGCAACGGCAACAAGTCGCAGGTCCACTGGGATCTCGTCACGATCCAGCGCCCGGACTACGGCGGCGGTGAAATCTGGTTCGATGGAAAACTGATTCGGAAGGACGGCCTCTTCGTGCCGAAATCGCTGCACAAGCTAAATCCGGACTACCTGCTCGGAGAGAAGTGATGCGCGATTTCATTCAGGCGCTGCCCAAAACCGAGACGCACCTCCATATCGAAGGCGCGCTGCCGTATGAGTTGTTGACGGCGTGGGACGCGCACCGCTGGCCGGCGCAACCGGATTTTCGCGCGCGCAGTTATCGTTACGTGACGTTTCCCGACTTCGAGCGGATCTTGCTCGAGCACGCGCTGCCCTGGTTCACGAGTGCAGAGCGTTACCACGAGGCGGCGAAGGCGATCTTTGCGAAGCACGTCGCGCAGAACGTCCGCTACGTCGAGACGAGTTTTCACCTGCCCGTGACTGGCTTCATCAACGTGCCCGGCCCGGAAATCATCGCCGCGATTCGCGCCGCCGCGCCGGCCGGACTCGAGGTGCGGGTTTTTGCGGGCATGCTTCGCACCGATCTCGGAGGTGAGTTGCGCGCGACGATTGATCGGCTGCACACATGGGAAAATCTGGCGGGCGTCGATCTGCACGGCTGCGAGCAGATGCCGACGCATCCCGATACCGCCGCGGTGTGGGCGGAACTTCGGGCGGCGGGGAAAATCACCAAGTGCCACGCCGGGGAATTCGACGGCGCGGCGCGCGTGCGCGACGCGATTGAAGTGCTTGGCGTGCGCCGCGTGCAACACGGCGTGCGCGCCATCGATGATCCCGCTGTCGTGAAGCTCGCGGCGGACACCGGCACGACCTTCGACGTTTGTCCGATCAGTAACGTCGGGCTGCAAGTCGTGCCGACGATGGCGGCGCATCCGCTTCGCCGGCTCATGCAAGCCGGTGTGCGTTGCACCGTGAGCACCGACGATCCGCTGTGCTTCGCCAACTCGATCGTTGAGGAATACGAAACGCTTGCGCGGGAACTCTCGTTTACCAGCGCCGAACTCGCGCAGCTCGTGCGCAACGGCTGGGAAATCGCCGCGGTGCCCGCCGCCACGCGCACGAAGATAATCGCGGAAATCAACCGGCTCGCAGGCGCCACGACGGAAGCACAACCATGACCTCGTCCCACACTTTGCCGGAGGGCACTCGCCCGTTGCGCGCCGACAAGGCGCTCGCGCTGGCGTTTCCCGAGCACAGCCGCACGGCGCTGCAACGGGCGTTCGACGCCGGGCACGTGACCTTCCGCGGTGCGCCGATCAAGCGCGACTTCGCCGTGGCCGGTGGCGACGTGCTGGAATTTTCATTTCCCGACACGGTGCCGATGGCGATCAAGGGCGTGGATATTCCGCTCGATGTGCTCTTCGAGGATCGGCACATGCTCGCGATCAACAAGGCGGCGGGGATGGTCGTGCATCCGGGTGCGGCCACGGGCGAGGACACGCTCGTGCACGCGCTGCTCGGGCACTGCGCCGACTCGCTCAGTGGCATCGGCGGCGTCGAGCGCCCCGGCATCGTCCACCGCCTCGACCGTGAGACCACCGGCGTGATTGTGGTCGCGAAGACCGACGCCGCGCACCGCGCGCTCGCGGATCAGTTTGCCACGCGCAGTCTGAAAAAATTCTACGTCGCCCTCGTGGCCGGCGTGCCGCCGCTTCTCAGCGGCACCATCGACGCCGCAATCTCGCGCCATCCGACACACCGGCATCGCATGACGATCGGCGAGGGTGGGCGGCCGGCGCGCACGTCGTGGGAGCGCGGGGAGATTTACGGCGACATCGCCGCGCTGATGCGCTGCCAGATTTTCACCGGCCGCACCCATCAGATTCGCGTCCACCTGAAATCGCTTGGCCACCCCATCCTCGGCGATCCGCTCTACGGGTGGAAAGCGGACGACCGCCTCGCGACGCAGCCCGCGCGCGTGATGCTCCACGCCGAGCACCTCATCCTCACGCACCCGATCAGCGGCAAGGAACTCGATCTGCGCGCGCCGCTCCCGGCGGATTTCACCGCGATGATCAAAACGCTCAAGGCCGCGGCGAAGCCGACGAAGAAAGTCGTCGCGAAGGTGAATCGCCGGAACGAAGACAAGGTCGCGAATCGCGGGTTGAGGATGTAGAGGCGACAGTTCATTGGAACATCGGCCGAAGTGGAGTGGGAAATTGTGCGGGGCGTGCCCTAATATTTCCGCGAGTGGCGCGTCATGTTGATAACCCTCCCCAACATGAGCGCCTACGAAATCGAAGTCCCCGTTTCCAAAAAAGCCCGCATCGAAATCATCCCGCTGATCGATGTGATTTTCTTTCTGCTCGCGACGTTTGTCCGCTTCACGCTGTCGCTGCAACGGATGCGCACGATTGAAGCGGTGCTGCCATACGGTGACAGCGATAAACCCGTCGGCGAGAGTGACACGGTTTTCATCCAGGCCTCCATCGACGGCACCTACTACTGGAAACGCGGCAACAATGCTGCGCCCGAAGCCATCACCGCGCTCGAACTCGCTCCGCGACTGGCCGAATATCGCCGGTCCTCGTCCGACCCGCGCGTTTTCGTGCGCAGCGATGGCACGGCGAAACTGGGTGACGCCGTGCGCGCGCTCGATGAAGTGCGTCGCGCTGGCATCACGCAGGTCGCCGTCGAGACGCACACGACGCGGCCGGGAAGTTAAGGCGATGGTTGGACTCTGCGGCCGAATGACTCCGTCGGGGCGCTTGCTTTGGTGACCACCTATCATCTCAGGCAAGTGCGAGGCGCGGCAGGTGTCCGCTGCATTGTTGCTGGCGTGAAAAAGTGAAATGTAGCTGAGTTGGCCTGCACCCCCGCGCGCCATGCCCGAATACGATTCCAACTTCCTCGGCATCCCACTGCCTTTGCCCACGTTCACGCCGGCGCGAGTCGCCGACATTCTCCATTCCAGCGACCTCGCGCAAGGCACTCTCGCCATCTACCCGAACTACGCGGTCGTGACCGATCGGCGCTACCGGGCAACGGCGTTTGCGGTCATGCACATCGACCAGGCGAAGTTTCAAAAGACGGTTCGCAGCAACAAATGGCAGATCGATTCGCGGATCGGGCAGCAGTGGCAGCTCGACAATGCCTATTACTAAAACAATCCGTGGGACAAGGGCCACATGGCCGACCGCGAGTGCGCCGCGTGGGGTGCCACCCAGCGCGACGCGCAGATCTCGGCGGACGAGACGTTCTACTACGCCAATGCGTGTTTGCAGCACGCCAACCTGAACGAGGACGAGTGGCTGGCGCTGGAGCGGTGGATCATGGAATTGAACATCGTGAAAAGCAAAAAGCTCACAGTGTTCACGGGACCGGTCTTCGGCGACACCCCGCGCATCGTGACGCCCACGGGGCGGCCCCAGGCCATCGTGCCGGCCGCTTTTTTTAAGGTGGTGTGCTTCATCAACCAAACATCGGGTCAGCTCGATGTGCGCGCCTTTCTCGTTTTTCAGGACACGGACGCGCTCAAGGACATAAGCGGACGAAAGACCTTCAACTACACCAAATACCAGGTGACGATTACGGAGATCGAGAAGTTGACGGGGATTCGCTTTGACCGCGCGGTTTACGATGCGAATCCGCTGCTCTTCCGGAAAAACAAAGTGGCGGGGCGCAAGCTCAACGTCTGGAGTTTTCCCGCGCGCATCGATATCAATTCGCCGGCGGACATCATCGACCACGGCGATACCCGCGTGCATGTGGCCCGACGACGAGGTGGAGGTTTACATCGCCTCCGCCCTCGTCAGGCCAGTCGGCAGCGCTCAAGGCGAGTGGGTGTCGATCGCCAATTACGAATCGAAACCCGTGCCGGTTGCCGGGTGGAAACTCAGCGACCGTGCGGGCAATTCCGTGATGCTCGACGGAGCGATCCCGGCGGGTGGAACGCGGGTGTTGCGCGGGCCCGGTTTGCGGCCGATAAAACTGCCCGACACCGGGGGTGTGCTCACCATGCTCGACGCCGAAGGCAATCGCATCGATCAGGCTGACTAAGTGAAAGCCTCGGTCCGTCCGAAACAGAGTGAAAACATTCCGATCAATTTCCACACTTACCGCACGCGGTTGCGGCCGGATTAGGCCGGAGCGGTGGCGCTTTGGTGGGGTCGCCGGAAATGTTTGTCTAGCCCTTGCGGCCAAATCCGCCGACGAGGTAGACGATCAGACAGATCACCAAGATAAGTCCGACGCCGCCCCCGCCGTAGGCGGGCCCGCCGATGTAAAAACCGCCGCCGCCGAATAGGAGGAGAAGAACAATAATCAATAGTAGGGGATTCACCGCAGAAAAATAACACCCCACGGCGTTTTCGGCCATGGGGCATTCACCTACCACGACGAGTTCGCTCGCGACGCACTCGCAGGGGGCGTGAGAAACGATGGGAGTTCCGCTCAGTCTGCGTTCCACGGCCACTGCACGAAGGCGGAGGCGGAGCGGAAGAGCGCGAAGTCGACGTTACCACGCAGGACAAAGGGCAGGACTTCCGCGCTTTTCGGCAGATGCGCGCGTGCGGTTTCCCAACTTTTTCCGCTCAGATAGGAATCGTCGACGAGTAACACGCGTCGCCAACCACCGAGGCCGGGGACACTCGAGGCGAGCTTGGGCGCGGCAAACTGCGCTTCGTTGACCTCGTTGCGGTAACTGATGGTGATCGTCTTCAGGCCGACGCCGAGTTTTTGCGCCACAAGTGCGCCGGGCACGATGCCACCGCTCGCGATGGCAACCACCCCGTCGATCCCCTCGGGAAATTTCCACGCGGCGAGGGCGGCGACGATTTCTTGGAAGTCGGGGCTTCGGTCGGAGTTGGCGGCCATGCTTTGAGGGGGCGGGCGTTAATATTTATCGGAACGCGCGCGAACGTGGGTCACTCGGGTGCGATCTGCAACCTCGGTTGCAGCGCGGCTTGCTCATGGTGCCGCCGGAATCACGCGGCCCGGCTCGCGTCACTTCTTCGCCGGGGGTTTTTGCAGCCGCTCGATTTCCTTTTCAGTCTTCTCGTATTTCACCTGCCAGTTGTCGGCTGCCTTGCGGGCATCGGCCAACTCCGCCTGGAGCTGGGTCGTATCGGCCTGCGCTTTGATCAACTGCGTCTTCATCACGGTCGTTTGGGCTTGGGCGATCTCCACTTCTCCCTGGCGCTTGATGGCGGCGACCTTGGCGTCCGTCATCTGCGTTTGGAAATCAGTCGATCCCGTGCGGGTCCGTTCCAACTCGCTTTGCAACGCGACGGCACCGGCCTTCAATCGACTCAACTCCTCCTTGTCCTGCACGGTGGTGGCCTTGGCCTCATCCAGTTGTTTTTGCACGCGGGCCGTGGCGGCCTTGGCCTGATCCGCTTGCGCGCGCAGCTCGTCGGTGCCGACCTGCAGTTGCTCCGCGCGATTGTGGCTCTGCACCAGCCTTTCGTCCCGGGTTACGCGCTGCTTCCAAAAAACGAAGGCGGCCAGAAAGAGAGCAAAGGAGAGCCCGCCTAGCACCAAGGTGGTGATGGAAGTTCTGGCCGGAATTGTGACGGCGGCATTATTGCCCGCGTCGGGTGCGACGGGAGCTTGAGTCGGGACGGGACTGTTGACGGACGCGGGAGTCTTGGCCGGAGCGGGTGAGGGGGAATCAGGCATGGTAAAATTAAGATACAGCGAAACCACGCCGCCGACTCTGGGGTGTTACCCCACCAAGGGGCAGCGGTCGAAGCGCGGCCAGCCACCGCGAGCGAAGACGATTCACATCGGATCCGGTGATGAAGCCGCCCGGTAAATCAGACCATGCCGTGCGTTGCCTGCGTGGGAAGGAGTAGGCATGTCGCGCTCGCGCGCGCCGACGGTTGTTTACAATGCCATGGCGATCGGGGATGAAACGACACACCCGCGGGGAAACAAACATTCCGATGGTGAGACAACCCTCAGCGAAAGGAAACCCACCATGGGCGATAGATCTCCGAAATCGGTTCAGAAACAGGCCTCGCAAAAGCAGTCGAAGAGCAACGACAGCAATAGCAAGAAGCAGCAGTTGATCAGTGCGCAGCAGGCCACCAAGGCCAAGCTCGCGGCATCGAAGAAGAAGTAAGTGCGCTCTGCGGTGGGGTGGAGTGTTTCACCCCGCCGCATTTTTCCGCTCATCGGCGAATGGCGCGGTTGCACCACGAGCGCGATGGGAAAAGACGCAGGTGACGAAGCACCGCAGCCGGCGTATTTCTCTCAGCGAGATCGCGGGGCGAGGCAGCCTGCAACCGGGTCACCGAGCGCTGCCGTCCGTCGGTGGACGGCGGATTATTTGACGACCGGCAGGTGAATGTTGCCGGAGTTATTGATCACGCCAAACCCGTAGAGCAGCCACAGGATCACCGCGATCACGACGACGACGTTCAGGATGCTTTTGATCGTCGATTGCATCGGGATGTAGCTGTTGATCAGCCAGAGCACGACCCCGACGACGACGAGGGTAAGAACAACATTGATGAGCGGCATGACGCGAAGATACCGCTGCGTGTCGTGGTAAGCTATGGGGTATTACCCTAACTTGAACTGCGCCCATCAAAAATGTGCGTGGAAATAGCCGAGTGAGTTCACCTTCACATCGTCGGATTGAGCATGATGTGCGCGCGGTGCGTGCCGGGATCCATAATCCACGGACCGCCGGGAATCTCCGGCTTGAGTGGCAGGCCCGTGCTCTCTGGCGTCGCGAAGGGAATGTAGATCACGTAGCGCAGCTTTCCCTTCACCTCGCCGGTCTCCGGATTGTAGTCCTTGTCGTCCGCGGCGTAGACGGCGAGGGTGGACGGCCCCTTCGGCATGAAAAGTTTTCCGGACTTCACCTCGGCCTCGCGAATGTCGAAGACCTCTTTGACCTTCTTGCCTTCTTTCCGCAGTTCGCGGCCCCGCGCCATGAAGGGCTCGAGATCCTTGTGGTAACACGCGGCGCTGAATCCCTTGGTCGCGGGATCGTCGGCGAGGCAGATCTGGTTGTTCGTGCCCGGTCGCAGCGTGACGAGCGCGCCTTTTTCGTCGTAGCCCAGCACGGTCGCACCGTCGCGCCACTGCGGTGAGGCGGCGAGCAGCGCGGTCTTGATTTGGATTTCCTTGGACGGGATGGCGGGCGTCTGCGCGGCAGCGCGGAGGCAAGCAAGGGCGAGGAGCGTGAGGAGGGTGGCGGTTTTCATGGGGAGGTTTTTTTTGGGCGGGAAAGAAGCTAGCATGAGGATAGGCGTCGCATGGCGGAGCGGTCACGCGGAAAGAGGCAGGGAAAGAAGGATCGCAGCTTGGCTAGGTGAGGGAGTTTTGTCCGTTGACCGGACGTGGGACTGACGTGTAGCCAAACCGTGCATGAACCTCCCCCGCGCAACGCTGTTGGCCTTCGCCATGTGTGCTCTCCTCGCGGGCTGCGCCACGACCGATTAGGAAATGACGGACAAGGAAAAGGCAAAAATCGACCGCGAGATGCAGAAGGCGAACCGGCAAAATGCGCAGAGCCAGGAGAAGGCGATGCGCGGCGCAGGGCCGACCAAACAGTCGCGCTAGGGTTGCCGTGTCGGAGGCGGCTCTGGTGGCCACTGTAGTCGAAACGCCAGTTGCGCGTCCCGGTCGGGCACATCCTCGTAGCCGGGACGCTGCAAAAATGTCAGCGGATACGCCGGTTCCAGCGCGATTACGTCGACGGTTTCGCCTGTCACGGTGAACACCGCGCGCCACGCGCCGCAGCCGATGTCGAACTGCTTCGGGTTGCGGCGGCGAATCCGCCGCGTGCGGTGCGGCGTGGGATCGCGCGAGAGCAATTCAATCAGGCGCGGCGTAAAATCGATCTGCCATTTTTCCTGCAACCACTGGCGCTGCGTCATCGCGGTCGCCGAGAGGATCACCGTAAATCGCACGGGCTCGCGCAACTCCGCTTCCATCGTGTCAATCCAGCCGGCGCGGGCGTCCGGAAAGGCGTCGTGCGCGGCGATGTAGGGCTTCACATCGAAGACCGGTGTGCCGTCCACCAAATCGCACGGCCCGAGCAGGAGCCGCCGGCCAGCGATGCCAAGCAATGTCACGCACGTGAGTCCAAGCGGACTCGGCCGGTGCGGAGAGCGCGTCGCAAACACGCCACGCCGCCGCGCCGGCCCCCGCGGCGGCAGCACGAGCGGCCGCCAAGTGTCATTGCGATGAAACCACCACAGCAACCACACGCGATCCATCCCGGCGAGATCCTGCAGCGCCTGCTCGTAACCGTGACCCGAGAGCAGTTCCAATTCGTTGCGCGCCTCCATAGCGGACTCCGGTTGGTGCCCGGCCTGAAACTTCACCTGTTGGCGGGTGCGCAGAAAGCCGATCGGTTGGAGTGTGAGCGAGGGAGGCAAACCGCCATCCAACCTCTTCGCGGTGCCGGGGTCCATTCGGAAGTCCGCTGGTTGCGCTTGAAGTTCGATGACTTTGAAATCGTCAGCTGCGAAGGCTGGGCAAAATAAATTTCACCAGCACGAAGCCGATGACGACCACGCCATCGCACGCGGCCGCAGCGATGAGAAGCCAGCGGTGGCGCGGCTGCGGTGCGAAGCCCGCGCACATCAGGAACCCGGCCGCATACGGCGACTCAGAAATTGGACTGGCGCAGCGCCGTAAGCGTCCTACAAGCACCCTGGCTGGAAGAGAGGCAGCGTGTTGCCCGCCCGGCGCGCTCAACGCGTCGCGCATTCTCATCGACGGCGATCGCTTCCGCACGGAAGCGCCGGAGGCAAACTACGAAGGCATTTTCAATCTCAACGTTGAAACCAGCCCGCACGGGATCGACATCGAGTTCGTCGCCGGACCCGAGGCGGGCAACTGGAACTTCGGCATCTTCCGCATCGAGGGCGACCAGCTGGAGATTTGCCTCGATCTGAACGGCAGGCCGTGGCCGAGGGATTTTCGCACCGCGTCGGGAAGCGGCCACGCGTGGGAAACGCTCCGGCGCGTCTCGCACGCGCGGCCCGACGCTGTCACCGGCGGCACGGCGCCCGACGCTCAAGCGGCAGTGGCGGGTGCGCATGACGGCGCGGGATTTGAATTCGTCGCCTCGCCTTTGCTCACGAAGCTCCAGGGAAGCTGGATCGCCGTGGAAGTCGTCCGCGATGGCGCGGCGCTCCCCGCGATGATGGTCCGCACCGGACTGCGCGTGGCGAAGAAAAATGAAATCGAGATTTCCTTCGGTGGCCGGGCGATGATCGAGGCGTTGATCAAGCTCGACGAGCGCCAGAATCCCGTGGCCGTGGATTACTTCAATCTCGGCGGCATGGGCAAGGGCACCGTCCAGCACGGGATTTTTCATTGGGCCGGTGAGGATGCCTGTTTTTGTATGGGGGCACCGGGACAACCACGGCCCGACTGACTTTACTTGCGCGACGGGCAGCCGTCGCACGTTAAGCCGGTGGCAACGTAAGAAATAGGGCTGGCCCGTCTCAGCGCGGCGGCGCGACTGCGCTGGCGAAGGCTTGGCGGATGGCGGCGTATTTTGCCGCCTGTGTCGTCGGATTCTGGTGGCAGTAGACCATCACGCCATCGGCGCAGGCGCGTCCGGTGGTCAGGACGGCGGTGACATAGTCAGGCGTGGAGTCGCCGAGCGAGCTGTGGCGCGTGGCGTAGACATCGACAATCACCGGCAGCCCCGGGCGGAAGAGCGTGCGCACGCGCGCGACCTCGGCGGCGACCTGGCCGGCGTCGAGGAGATTGGCTCTTACCGACTCGTTGCGGTAGGGAAAAAGCACGCCGTCCAGCAAGTCACCGTAGGCGGCGGCGAATTTGGGCGTGAGTTGGCGGAAGTAGAGGCACGGCACGAAGGCGAGGCGGGGATTCACGGCCCGCGCCCCATCGAGCATGCGGCGCACTTCCGCAGGCGCAAACGTGGCGAGGTTGTGCGCAAAATCGTCGATGCTCCAGGCGACCAGCGCCGGTTCCGTGAGGCTGAGGCGCGCGAACTCCGCCGCCCAGCGGGCGTAGTCGGTGCGGAAAGGCTCGGAGAATTTTCTGGTCTTCGGCGGCGATTCGGACGGCGGGACGATCGTGACCCACACGCGCAGCTGCCGGGCGTGCGCGAGCGGGAGGAATTCCCGGAGGTCGTCCCAATCCGTGGCCTCGTGCCAGATGAGAAAGTTGTAGGTGTTGGCGCCGAGTTCGGTGAGTTCACGCAGCAGCGACGGGAGATCGGCGCGCTGATCCGCGCGGCGGGGAATGCCGGCGTAGGTGGCGAGGCTGCCGTGGAGTGCGGCGGTGCGATCGATTGTGGGCGCGACCTCGGCGGCCGCCGCGATGGTGCGCGGGTTGGTGAAACTGGCGGCAAAAATCAAAAGGAAGAGAGCGGGGGAAGGAACGCGCATTACGGAAATGCAGCGTGCGCGGTGGCGCGACGGAGTCGACACCGGAGGTGCGTCGGGCGCGACCAGCAACCGTTCCGTTGGGTTGCGCAGAAAAATGCTTCCCACATGGCGACAACGGCATTGGCTCGTGGCATGAAACTCAAGGAGGTCATGGCGGCGCTTGAGGCCTTGGGCAGCGAGTCGGTCAAACGACTCTGGTTGAAACACGGCGCGAAGGAACCGTTTTTCGGCGTGAAGATTGGCGACCTGAAACCGCTCGCGAGAAAACTGAAGGGCCGGCAGGCGCTCGCGATCGAACTCTACGCCACGGGCAATGGCGACGCGCAATACCTCGCCGGCATGATCGCCGATGGGGCGCAGATGACGCGCGCGCAGCTGCAACAGTGGGCTGACACCGCGGCATGGCGCATGATCGCCGGCACGATTGTGCCGTGGATCGCCTCGGAGCATCCGGACGGTTTCGCACTCGCACAATCGTGGACCAGCTCGCCACACGAACACGTCGCCATCGCCGGATGGCACGCGCTCGGCGCGCTTGTGACCATTCTGCCCGACGACCGTTTGCCGTTGAAGGATCTCGGCGCGCTGCTCACTCGCGTGGAGAAATCTCTGCCCGCAGCCCCCGATCGCGTGCGGCAGGCGATGAATTATTACATCATCGCCTGCGGGACCTACGTCACGCCGCTCGGCGACGCCGCCATCGCGACGTCGCGTCGCGTCGGCAAGGTGCACGTCGATGTCGGCGACACGGACTGCAAAATCCCCGAGGCGGAAAGCTACATCCTCAAATCCCGCCGCGGCGCGCCGATCGCGCCGAAGCGCAAGACGGTGCGGTGCTGAACAAGGACGGCGAGCGTCCGTGGCACTGGCTCTCGCGTCGGCTGGCATTTCTCATCCGCTGATCGAGCGGGAAGGAAGCGGAGGCGGAAAAGGAACTGTGCTCGGATTTTTTGCGCGCGAGGTGGGCCACGCGGCCACAGCTTCGTCGTATTCGGTTACGCCAGCGCCGCGCGGCAATACTCGACGCACTTGGCGACTTCCTTCACCGCATCCGAATCCTCGGGAATTTTGTATTCGAGCTCGATGTTCGCGGGAAACGTCCACTTTTCCTTCCGCATCAATTGCAGGATTTCCTTGATCGGCGTCTGGCCTTCGCCCCACGGCAGGTTGCCGCCATCCGCCGTGCGATCCTTCAGGTGCAGGTTCACGATGCGGTCGTGATATTTCTCGAGCACGGGAATCGGCGACTTGCCTTTCGTGCCGGCGACGTAGTGCCCCACGTCGAAGTTGAACCCGATGTATTTGTTATGGTCGAGGAGCGGGTCGAGCTGGTCCACCGTCGGGAAATTGGTCGTGTGGTTGTGGAAGCCGACGCGGATGCGGTGCTTCTCCGCGAACGGTGCGAGCCGCTTCACCATCGCCTCCGAACGCTCGGTGGTGATGCCTTCGCAACCGAGCGCCTTGGCGACGAGAAAGTTGAACTCGGCCTCCTCATCCGACGGGCCGAAGGCGATCTTGTGGATGTGAATGTTCACGCCGGCGTCGTTATAAATTTTCCGCAGCGCGCGGCATTTCTCAAGCTGGGTTTCGCGCTGCGCATCGGTGTAGCGGACCGTGGGTGCGGGCGCGGCTCCGGCCTTCTTCGCCTTGCCGACGGTGGGAGTGATGGCGATGCCCGCGTAGGCCTGAATCGGCGCGCCCAATAACTCCACTTCGCTGAGTCCGTCGGTCACGAGGGCCTGCACAAGTTCCTCCGCGCTGGTGAGCGCGCTGCGGTAGCTATAGCTGATGGCGCCGATGCGCACGCCGTTGAAGACGGAGTTCGGCTTGCGCGCGGGCGCTGGCGCTGCGTGGACGCCTCGCGGCCGCGCTGCACACGCGGCGAGCGCGGCCGCGTGCCCGAGGAACGCGCGGCGAGAGGTGAGTGTAAATGCGAGTGGGGTGCTTTTCATGGGGAGACGAAAGGGGCGAGCGGGACTTTTGCGGACCGCACGATAAGAGGCGCCCGCGCGAAAAGGGAAGCGTGACCACGGCACGAGTCGGGGGAACCCGTCGCTCGCGTTGTTGATGTTCGGTCGCGCCAGAGGTCGCGCCGGCACCAAGCCTCTTCGCCCTGTCGGGCTGACTTCGCCGGGGCTAACCGCGACAAAGTCGTTCTGCCCGCAGCGCAGACGGATACTTCTCTACAGGATTTTTTTTAAGGAGCATGAAATACCCGGGTTAGGTTGGTTCCGGCGCGTCGGCCTTGGTGTAAAATTTTCGGAACGCCAGCACGTTGAGGGTATGCACCGCCACGCTCAATTCCGCGAACGTGTCCGCCGCTGCTGCGTCCGCGCCTCCCGATTCCATGCGCCGTTGCGTGCGGCGGAAGCGCTCGTTCAACGAGCGGTGTTCCTCGGTATCACCCAGTTCGCGCAGGAGCCGGCGAACGTCGTCCACCCGCTGCCGGGCCCGTTTGACCACTCGCAGCGCGGCGGAGAATTTGATCCGACCGGCTTGGGCGTCTTTGAAGACACCGCACTCGAACGTGCGGCATTGCAGCGGCCGGTCGGCGTAGACCCGGCACGTGCGATCCGCGCACAACGCCGCGCACGGCTGGCGAAAGCGGGCGACCGGCGTCGAGGAGCGCGAGACAACCACCGGCAGTCCGAGCGCCTTCAGTTTCTTCGCGTCGTCGCCCGGTCCGAGCTGCACGTGATCGAAGAGCGAGCCGTCGCAGCAGAGCCCGCAGGCGAGGCAGAGTTGTTCGCCTGCATTCATGGCTCCCACCATCCGACCGCAGGCGGCCGGGTGGCAAGTCGAGGTTTGCCCTGACCCCTTCGGCTTGCCCCCTTCGGCTTGCCTCGGGTCGGATTGCGCGATCCCAGATTTCGACTTCGGTAATCGGTGTGGTGGCGCTCATCGAATTATTTCGACGTGGTAGGCCACGAGACGTGACGCGGCTTCCACTCCTTGAACTTGCCGGCCACATCATCCGCGCGGGCCTGGCGCAACTCGCCGACGATTCCGGGCGACTGCGCGGTCAGCCAATCCTGCAACTCGTCGAGTGTCTCGACCGAAGAGAGCACGGAAATGGGAATTTCGACGGTCGCGTCCTTCATGTTGCGAACCCTAGTGAGCGGCCGAGCGAAAACAAGCTCGGCGAAATTGCCGTGGTGGCTCAGTTTGATTTGTCATTGCGAGCCCGGCTTGGCGGGCGCGGCAATCCATCTGAAATTCCAGCTGGATTGCTTCGTCGCT
Source organism: Opitutaceae bacterium (assembly GCA_025352845.1). GTDB lineage: Bacteria > Verrucomicrobiota > Verrucomicrobiia > Opitutales > Opitutaceae > ER46. The sequence goes on along the minus strand of JANXSC010000116.1, from coordinate 5,769 downwards.
TCGCTCCTCGCAATGACAAGCTATGGCCTCGTTCAACTCTTCGCCGCGAGGCGCTTGAAGACGAGGGGCGTGGCGCGGTCGCCTTGGGTCCACTCGCCGGTGAGTTCGGAGCCGTCGGCGTTGAGCTTGCCGCTGAAGCCGCCTTTGATTTGGGGCACATCGAATTTCACGGCCCCGTCCTTCTCAGTGAGGGCCTCGACGGCGATACGCGGCGAGCCTTGATCGAGGCTGATCATGTCGCCCGAGAGCTTGCCGTCGGCATGGGCGGTTGCCTCGAGGGCGAGGCGGAGTTCGATGCCGGGCAGGGGCTTGATGGAGCCGCGCCATTTGCCCGCGACGCCCTGGCCCGGTTCGCCCTTGGCGGGCACGGCATGGGGATCGATCTGCGGGGCGGGCTTGTCCGTGCGTTCGAGTCGAAACGGCGTGCCGCCGCCGTTGGCGACGGCTTCGCCGGCGATTGACTTGCCGTCGGCCGAGAGCTGGCCGTTGAAGGCGGGGTCGCCGGGGAGGCCGCTCAGGACAAAATCGACGGCGACGCCGGAAATCTTGGTCGTGTCGAACGCGAAGCCGCGCACGCCCTGCTTGGGACAATCGACCGTGCCCTTCCACTTGCCCTCGCCGGCCGAGACCCACTCGACACTGAGCGGGAGATCGCCGCGCGGCGTGGAGAGCACGCCCGCCCAATAGCTGGCGATTGTCTTGGCGGCGTCAGCAGCGGAGAGCAGGGTCGGCCACGCACACGCGAGAGCTAGACCGGCGAGAAGGAAGGGGCGGGGGCGTTTGATCATGGGAGGCGAAGGCTGGGGTGCGACCGGTGGTGGAAAAGGGTAGTGGTATGGTTTCAAAATCAACGACCGCGTGGTAGGCGCGAGCTTGCTCGCGCTGGTCCGTTTACCTCGGAGCGCCCGCAAGTGGGCTGCCTACGAAATTCAAATCAGGCTGCTACCAGCCAGCGGGACTTCAAAACAGACCACTACCTGGAAAAGGCAGTTCCATGCCGAAACTGCGAGTTCACATTTTGGAGTTGCTGCTGTAATGCGCGAGAGAGTTATTACATGAACCCATGCCCATGCTCCTTCTCGCTTCTCGCTTCGTCCTGTGCGCTCTAGTGATTATGGGTGCAATTGCACCATCACTGTGTTTGGCCCAGACTACGTATAGCGTAACCAAAGCGGCGAATTTCCGGCAAACTTCGGCCAGTGGCGTGGTGCCTGATACTCGCCCTTTCACCTTCACCTTTTTCAGAACTCCAACGGCAAATACGCAAATCCTGCTGCGAATTCCGTCCGGCACGACGTATGCCATCCAAGCCAACAGTGTCGGAGGTTTTTTTACCTACGCAACCGCAGCCGATCTGGAAACGAATTTCCCAGCAGGAACCTATACCTTCACGGTTGGCACGTCGGGAATTCCGATAACATTTCCAGCAACCCCATTGCCCGCAGATATTCCGCGAATTGTGGGTGGCACATGGAATTCCGCCGGACAACTCGTCGTAAATCCGGCGAAGGACTACACCATGACGATTAGTCCGTTCACAAGCTACGGCACGACTGGGATTGGGACGACTCTTGAAGTCGGCAGTATTTCTCTATTCCAGGAAAGTTACTTCAGCACGGACTTTCCAGCCGTCGTCACAAACATAACAATCCCGGCACGAACACTGCCTGCGGGAAGCGTCAGGCCGTTTTTCGTCAACTTCGAGATTCTCCATTCGCAAAACACAACCGCCGTTCCCGGTAACGTGGCTATAGCTCGCTCTAGGACAGCTCTGTCATTCGACATCGCGGCAGTGGCTCCAGCAAACGCTACGCCTGCGATCATCGCGCAGCCGACGTCGCAGACAATCACGTCCGGCAGCACGGTGGTTTTCTCGATTGAAGATGAAGCCCCTTCGGCGTCGATCTATCAGTGGCGGCGGGGCACAACCAATATCGCGGGTGAAACACGGCCAACGCTGGTTTTGAGCGGTTCGGCCGCGAGTGCTGGCAACTATTCATGCGTCGTCACAAATTCAGCCGGCTCCGCGACGAGTGCGAACGCGGTGCTCGCGGTCAATTCAGTTGCGGCCGTCGATGTCGGTCGGTTGATCAACCTGTCGGTGCTCGCTCCGACGGGGCCAGCTGAGCGCTTGCTCACCATGGGTGCGACCGTTGGGGGAACGGGTGCGTCCGGTGTTTTGCCTCTTGTTGTGCGAGGTGTAGGTCCAACGCTCGGCACGTTTGGAGTCGCCGGCGTGCTTGCCGATCCGGTGCTTTCGATTTTTCCGGCGGGTGGTTCTACACCGAGCGCCACGAACGACAATTGGGGTGGCACGGCTGCGCTCGTTGCCGCGTTTGCCGATGTCGGGGCTTTTGCGTTGCCGGCGACAAGTCTCGACAGCGCCGTCTTGCAAAGTCAGGCCGCAGGCGGCTTCACCGTGCAGGTCGCGGGCAAAGGCAGTGCAAGCGGCACAGTGATTGCGGAGGTTTACGATGCTTCCGGGGCCGGGCGCATCTCCACGACGCCCCGGTTGACCAATCTCTCCACGCTCACGTCCATCGCCCCGGCTAGTTCACTCTCCGCGGGATTCGTGATCCGTGGTGCGACGGCGCGCACCGTGCTCGTCCGCGCGGTAGGCCCGACTCTTGGGACAGCTTTCGGTATCAGTGGCGCGATGGCAGACCCGAGGCTCGAACTCTTCAACAACGACACCGGAGTGAAAATAGGGGAGAACGACAACTGGGCTGGCACGCCGTGGCTTGTGGGCACGCATACGGCCGTGGGCGCATTCGCGCTCGGCGGTGCGGCTACAAAGGATGCTTCACTCGTCGTTACACTTGCACCCGGTGCTTACAGCGCGCGGGTGAGTGGCTTAAATGGCCGAGGCGGCACCGCCATCATCGAAGTCTACGAGGTGCCGTAAACCGAGGCTCGCGGTCACTTTGCCACTGGCGTCGCCTTGGCGAACGACACGACCCTGTGGCCCGATTTCCATTGGCGGCGCTTCGCGTCTTCGACGATAGCCTTCAGGTCGAACTTAAATTTCGCGGCGTGCTTCTCACGCGCGTGGCGCACTTCTTCGACGATGGGGTCTTTCATGGCTCAGGCCGCGGACACGATTTCCAACCGCACTTCGCAGCCGACGGCCGAGGCGGCGCGCGAGAGCGTGTTCAGCGTCAGCGATGTGTTCTGCTCGTCGAGCATGCGATTCACGGCAGCGCGGCTGGTGCCGAGCTTTTTGGCGAGTTCAGAGATGGTGATGCCCTGACGGTCCATCTGCCGCGCGAAGGCGGCGGAGATTACCTTTTTTAGGGCGGCGGCCTCTACCTCCTCATAGGTGCCTTCCTTGCGGAGGAAGGTGGTGAAGCTGCTACCGCGGCGGATGTTTTTTGGCTTGTTCATGGTCGTGCTTTCCGAAAGGCGTGGCGACGGTGGCCGGCAATGGGACAGCCCGGTTCAGCAAAACAGCTTGTCGAATTCGTTGTGCGTGCCGATCCATGCCCAGAAAATCGTATCACCGTCGCGTTCACCGACCGCGCGGTAGTGTTCGTTCACCCGCACCGACCATGCGTTCGCAAATCCGCCGAGCTTTTTGAAGCGCAGCGACGGATGAGCCGGATTTTCCAGAAACAGATGATAAGTGCGCTTGGCTGCGGCCCGTGCGGGTGCATCCAGTTTCGCGTGCGCCCGCCAGAAACTCGGTCGCGTGCGCGAGTTCACAACCGCTTTAGGTCGAGCGGCGCGTCATTCCCCTCCGCTGCTGATTCGCGCAGGAATGCCTCGAGCTTCGGCAACGGGCGCAAATCCGCCAACCGTTGCTCCCATGCGAGGTCGCCTAGGTGTTCAGCTCGGGCGAGGAGGAAGCGGGCGAAGTCGGCGACCTCGGTGCGCTTGTCATCGGGCAGCGCCTCGCAAAGTCGGATGATTTCCTGAGTGCCGGTGCTCATGATTAGAAGGTTGGCGCGTTTCGCCGAGCGCTCAACTCAGGTTTCTCAATCGTGGAATCGTCCCGGCCTGCGAGCCCATTTCGACGCGGTAGGCCACGAGACGTGACGCGGCTTCCAGACCTTGAACTTGCCGGACACATCTTCGGCGCGTGCCTGCCGCAACTCGCCGACGATTCCGGGCGACTGCGCGGTCAGCCAATCCTGCAACTCGTCGAGGGTCTCGACGGAGGAGAGCACCGAGACGGGAATTTCCACCGTGGCGTCTTTCATGGTCGGAAAGCTAGTGGCGCTTGGTTGGGAAACAAGCTCTGTGTGCTCACCATTTTGAGTGAAGGTGCGTGGGGTGAGAATGATTTGGAAGCCGCGCGGACGCTCAGGCGGAGGCGCGAAGCGAGAGGCGGGCCTTGATGAACTCCAGCGTGCGGCCGACGTTCAGGTAGTGATCCATCTCCCGCATCTCCTCGGCGCTCAGCGTGCCGGCACCCGCCGTGGCGGAAAGCTTCCGCACGCGATTCAGGTCAACCTCGGAGAGCTTCAAGCGGAGGAACTCGCGCGCCGCCACGGCCGGAAGATCGCCGAGATCGGGCCGGATGGCGCGATCCCAAATCTCAGCTTCGGTGATGGAGGATGGTGCGCTCATCGCGGTTCGGATGGGCGTGACGTTACGACGGAGGGGCGCGTAGGCAACGAAGAGGTTCAACTGGCGCGCGGGGATGAAGGTCTCGCGGCCGATGCGTTTCGAGGGAATCGGGTGGTTGACGGTGGTGGTGGCGCTGCCCATGGTGTGCGCCGTCATGCAAAATCTCACCGTGGAAGTTCCGGGCGAGGTGATGGAGTCGCTGAGGGTGCCGAGCGACGAGGCTCCTTTGCGGGTGAAACGGGAGCTGGCATTGCGGCTTTACCAAAAGGGGCTGCTGCCCTTTGGGAAGGCTCGGGCGTTGGCCGAGCTTTCGAAGTGGGAGTTTAGCGAGTTGCTGGCTACCGAGGGAATCGCGCGGCGTTATGACGAGGCTGATCTCTCTGTGGACGAGAAGACGCTGGGGCGCCTGCCTTGATCGTTGTCGCAAACTCCTCGGTCTTGATCGCGCTCGGCAGCTTGGGGCGGCTCGATCTGCTGCGGCAGAGATTTCCCGAGGGGATTTGTGGGCCGGCTGCGGTCTGGAAAGAGGTGGTCGAAACAGGCGGTGGGCGGCCCGGCGCCGAGGCGGTGGCCGCCGCGAAGTGGATTGCCGTCGAGATGGTGAAGGATGAATCGCGCGTGCGCGGGTTCGCGCAGTCGCTCGATGTTGGCGAGGCGGAAGCTCTGGCGCTGGCGGTCGAGATGTCCGCCGCCGTGATCCTGCTCGATGAAAAGGATGCCCGCCAGACCGCCGAGCGTCTCGGCCTCGCGCCGCTCGGGACGGGGGGCCTGCTCATCTGGGCGAGGCGCGCCGGGCTGATCGCCAGCCTGCGCAGCGAGCTGGACGCGTTGCGGCAGCGAGGGAAATTTCGGGTCAGTGATTCGCTCTATCTCGCGGCGTTGCGTGCGGTAGGTGAGGCATGATCGAAGAAGCAAAAAATGCGGACCTGAGCGGCGCGTCGACAAGCGACGGCCCTACGAGGCGGCGCGGATTTTGATGAGGAGGTCCTTGGCTTCCACGGTGTCAGCGAGGGCGACGTGAAGCTCGGCCACTACGCCGTCGCACGGAGCGTAAACGGTGTTCTGCATTTTCATCGCTTCCATCATCAGGAGCTTGTCGCCCTTCTTGACCTTGCTGCCGACGCTCACTTGGAGCGTGGCGATGAGGCCGGGGATGGGGGCGGCGACTTGCGTGGGGTCGGTGAGGTCGGCTTTCGGGCG
>JANXSC010000062.1 GCA_025352845.1 Opitutaceae bacterium | reverse complement strand
TCCATGCTCGCAACCTCCACCCAGCCGGCGCCGAGCAAACCCATCACGAGAAACACGAGGCCGTTCGCGAGCAGCAGCAGATGGGTGATCGAAAGGAGTCCGCCGCCGGGCAGTTGCCGGATGCGCGCGATGAAATCTTCGCTGGCGACGAACTCGGCGTCCTTGGTCGCGGGCAGCAGCTTCGCGATGGCGCCGGCGTAGACGGCGCTGGCGCACGCGAAAGAAAACGGCGTCCGCGTCGCACCGGATTGCCCGCGGGTCGTGGCAAACTGCACCGTGGTGCCCTCGGCCAGCACATTGGCGATCTCGTCGCTGCGCAGGGTGAGTTCGACCGCAGGCGCGCCGGGGGAAAACATTCTCCGCGCCTTGCCACGAAACACGAAACGCGGCTCCTCCGTGCGCACGATGAGTTGGCCCTTGCCGGCGAGGTCGCGGTTGCGCGCGTCGGCGGAGCCGCCGTTGAAATCGACGTCGAAGGAGAAGTCGGGGATAGGGCGGTGGGAGTCAGGGAACATGAAAAAATTAGGAGAACCTGCGCAGACTTGGAGCGTGATAAAAAAATGGCTCTCATTTTAAGCGGAGCGAAGAATCCACTTGGATTGTCGCGGCGTTCTTAGGGGTGCGTATCTCCTGCTGGATTCTTCGCTCCGCTCAGAATGACAAACACTGGGGCACTATCTCGATGTCCCTACGGGTTCGCCACGAAGGTCAGCCGCAGTTGTTGCACGCGCGGATTTTTCTCCGGCGTCAGGGTGAAGTAAACGCGCACGCGGCCATTCGCGCCGACGAGGTCAAACGTGCCGCGCAGTTGGTTCTCCGGCACAATCTCGCCGACCGATTGGATTGGTCCGACCTTGGCCAGCGTCGCCTGTGCGAGTGTCTGCCATGCTTCGCGCGACCGATCCGGGAAGAAATTTTCCGCCACGATCGCGCCGGCGAGGTCGGCGTCCCAGGATTGCACGAGCTGCGCGACCTGCTTCGCCCGCGTCGCGAGGATCGCCGAGGGCGGCAGCGTGCGCCGCGGGAGCTTCGCTTCCTCAAGGAGGATCGACTCGATGCGGGCGTTGATGGCACCGGTGCCGGCGTAGGTGAGATTGGCAAACGAGATCACGGCGAGACCGTGCTCGGGATAGAAACGCCAGTAGCTGCCGAAGCCGGGCAGCCCGCCGCCGTGGCCGATGCGCGTCACGCCCTTGCTGTCGTTGGTCCAGCTGAGGCCGAAGCCGTAGCCCGAGACCGTGGGCACGGTTTCGCCGGCGATGTTTTTTGCGTTGGCGTTCAGCCCGGTGAACACCGAGGGCTGGTGCATCTCGCGCAACGACGCGCGCCGCACGATGCCGTCCTCGGGATCGTTGCGCGGCGGCCACGCGGCGAGGTGGAGGCTCACGTAGCGCGTGAAGTCGCGCACCGTCGTGAGCAGCCCACCCATCGCGCCATAGGTGCCGTCGTGCAGCAGCGGCTCAAGTTGCCACTGTCCACTGCCGAGCGAGCGGTAGCCGAGCGCGAGCTTCTCGGTGGGGACTTCGGTGAATTCCCAGACGGTATCCTTCATCCCGAGCGGCCGGAGAATCTCGCGCGTGATGTAGTTTTGGTAAGGCTCGCCCGCGACGCGTGTGATGACCTGGCCGAGCAGGGCGAAGGCGAGGTTGCTATATTCGAAGGTGACGCCCGGGTCGTTTGAAAACGAAACACCCTCGGTAAGAAATGCGGCGAAGTCGCGCGGACTCACCGCGAGCTGGCGATCGCCCCACGGATTATCCTCGGGAAATCCCGGCGTCATCGTGAGCAGGTGGCGCAGCGTGATGACGGCCGCATCGGTCGTGAGCGGCACGGCGCGGGCAAACTCCGGGATAAACTTCGCCACCGGATCGTGGAGCGCGAGTTTACCGGCGTCGCGAAGTTTCAGGATGGCGAGGGCGGTGAAGCTCTTCGTCATAGATGCGATGCGGAAACGCGTGTCGGCCGCGGCGGGAATTTTCTTTTCCACATTCGCGAAGCCGAGTGCGCCGGTGTGCATGAGTTCGCCGTCGAGCACGACACCCCAGGCGAGGCCGGGATATTCCTGCTTCGCCGCGTAGTCGGCAAACTCCCCGTCGATGCGCGCGAAGAGCGGGGCGATTCTTTCGCGGCGGTTGGTCTCGGTGAAACGCGGCGGGGCGTAGGGTGTGCCGGATGTCGCCGGCGTGGCGGCCGAAGCGACGGCCGCGAGGAGGACGGCGTTGAACAAAACGAAGGCGGGCTTCATGGGAGATAGGCTCCGACTTTCAGCGCAGGGAGCCGCGGGTGTCGAACGCGTTCGCACTCGCCTCGGCGGCGGCGGCGGATTCCATCGCGGAATGCGATGGGTGTTTTGGATTTGGTCGGTGATGCTGGTCACGGCCGGGGCGGCGGAGCGCGCGCAGGTGCGCGCGCTGAAGATCACCGTGCTCTCGACCATGCTCGCGGACGGCGAGGAGCTGGGCGAGTGGGGTTTCGCCGCGCTCGTCGAGGCGGATGGGCGACGCATCCTGTTCGACACGGGATCGAAGGCGGACGTCGTGCAGAAAAACGTGCACACGCTAAAGCTTGATCTGGGCGACGTGACCGACGTGGTGCTGACC
>JANXSC010000047.1 GCA_025352845.1 Opitutaceae bacterium | reverse complement strand
CGCGGCTCGCCGCACTCACCGCCGCGCGCGCGGCGGTTACGAAACTCGCCGATGAGGCGAAGGACATCATGGTCATGCGCGAGCTGCCGCAGCCCAAGCCCGCCTACGTGCTGAAGCGCGGCGAATACAACCAGCGCGGCGCGCTCGTGCGCGCGGACACGCCCGCCGCGCTCCCGGCTTTTCCCGCCGCGCAACCGCGCAATCGGCTCGGCCTCGCACACTGGCTCACCGATGCGCGCCATCCGCTGCTGGCGCGCGTGACGGTGAACCGTTTTTGGCAGGCGCTCTTTGGCCGCGGCCTTGTGAAAACGGTCGATGACTTCGGCAGCCAGGGCGACCGTGCCGAATACCCCGCGCTGCTCGACTGGCTCGCCGGTGAGTTCGTGCGCTCGGGCTGGGACGTGAAGGCGCTGCTCAAGACCATCGTGCTCTCGCAAACCTACCGGCAGCGCAGCTTCGCCGCACCGGCGACGATGACCGACGATCCGGAGAACATCTGGCTCGCGCGCGGTCCGCGCCATCGGTTGCCGGCCGAGATGATCCGCGATCATGCGCTCGCGGTGAGCGGACTGCTTGTCGAGAAAATCGGCGGTCCGCCGGTCTTCACCTACGACATCCCCGAATCTTTCAAGCCCGCGCCGGCCGGGAAAGGGGCCGATCTCTACCGCCGCAGCGTTTACACTTTCTGGCGGCGCACCGGGCCCGCGCCGGTGCTGGAGGCTTTCGATGTGCCGAAGCGCGTCGTGTGCGTCGCGCGCCGCGACACGACGAACACCCCGCTCCACGCCTTCGTGCTCCTCAACGGCCCGCAGTTCGTCGAGGCCGCGCGCGTGCTCGCGGAGAAACTTCACTGCGAGACGAACGGCGATCGCGACGCCATCGTCGCGCAGGCTTTTCGCCGGCTTGCGTCGCGTGCGCCCGACGGCATCGAGCATGGCATCGTCGCGCGGATGTATGACGAGCAGCTGGCGTGGTTCCGCGCGCATCCGGAAAACGCGGCCGCGCACCTCGGCATCGGCGACACGCCGCGCGACGCCATGCTTCCCGCACCCGAAATCGCCGCCGCGGCCACCGTCGTGAACACGCTCATGAATTATGACGCCTTCGTCGTGAAACGCTGATGAGATCATGAACCGGATTTTTTTGCCCACGGAACACACGGACGACACGGAAAACGGAGGTCGGAGTTCCGTGTCGTCCGTGTGTTCCGTGGGCATCTCTCCGTGGTTTGAAATTAATTTCTTCGAATGAACTTTCTTTCCAATCCACCCCTCTGCACCGGCCACGCTTCGTGGCAGTCGATGAGCCGTCGCGAGTGCCTCAACCATTTCGCGCTCGGCCTTGGTGGCGTCGCCCTGGCGCAACTTCTCGGGCGCGACGCCCGCGCGGCAGAGACCCCGGCGCCCCCCCGCTATCACTTCGCGCCGAAGGCGAAGCGGATCATTTATCTTTTTCAGTCGGGCGGCCCATCACAGCTTGACCTCTTCGACTACAAGCCGCTGCTCAACCAAAAGCACGGCGAGCAGTTGCCCGATGCGGTGCGCGGCGGCCAGCGGCTTACCGGGATGTCGGGTAACCAGAGTTCGATTCCAATCGCGGGCTCGCCGTTCAAGTTTTCCCAGCACGGCCAGAGTGGCGCGTGGCTGAGCGAATTGCTCCCGCACACGGCGAAGATGGCGGACGACCTGTGCATCATCCGCTCGATGCACACCGAGTCGATCAACCACGGGCCGGGCGTGACGTTCATGCAGACGGGCTCGCAGATTCCGGGACGACCAAGTTTTGGGTCGTGGCTCGACTACGGGCTCGGCAGCGAAAACGAAAACCTCCCGTCCTTCGTCGTGCTGATCACGAAGGACAAGAAGGGCCAGCCGCTGATGTCGCACCTGTGGGGTGCGGGTTTTCTTCCCGCGAAGCACCAGGGCGTGCGTTTCCGTTCCGGCGCCGATCCCGTGCTCTACCTGAACAACCCGGCGGGCGTCTCGCCGGAGAATCGCCGGCTCGCGCTCGATCGGTTGCGCGAGTTGCACGAGCACCAGTTTGCCGGCACGCCCGACGTCGAGATTTCCGCGCGCATTGCGAACTACGAGATGGCGTTCGCGATGCAGACGAGCGTGCCCGAGGTCACCGATCTTAAGGATGAGCCGGAGAGTGTTGTCGCTGAGTATGGCCCCGACGCGCGCACGCCCGGCAGCTTCGCGGCCAACTGTCTGCTCGCCCGCCGGCTCGCCGAGCGCGGGGTGAAGTTTATTCAGCTCTACCATCAGGACTGGGATCACCACGGCGGTTTGGCCGGCGGCATCAAGCGCGAGTGCCAGCAAACGGATCAACCTGCGGCGGCGCTCGTCGCGGACCTCAAGCGTCGCGGGATGCTCGACGACACGCTGGTCGTCTGGGGCGGCGAGTTTGGCCGCACGAATTATTGCCAGGGCCTGCTCACCGCGGGTAATTTCGGACGCGATCACCACCCGCGCTGCTTCTCGATGTGGCTGGCCGGCGGTGGCGTGAAGCCGGGCGTGACCTTCGGCGAGACGGACGAATACGGCTACAACATCACCCGCGATCCCGTCCACATCCACGACCTGCACGCGACGATCCTCCACCTTTTCGGCCTCGATCACGAGCGCCTCACCTATAAATTCCAAGGCCGCCGCTACCGGCTCACAGATGTGCACGGGCGCGTGATGAAGGAGCTGTTGGTGTAGGGACAGAGGCAAATCCGCACTTATCAAGTTACGCGGCGTTTGTCCTATGCGCACGTCTGCGATGCCGTCGGTGATTTTCTTTTGGCGGAAGACCCATTGCGGAAAATTACCGAGGTGGCTCGTTGACAATCGCCACGCGCAGGCACGCCGCTTCCTGATCGTTGCGCACGAGGAGGAGGTCGCCGGCGAGGGCGATGGGATTCCAGGTTTTCGCGGAGAAGACGCGGAAGCGATGGAGTTCGTTCGGGGCTGCTGGCGTGGGGCGCAGGAGGATCAGTTCGCCGTTTTCCACCATGAGGAGAAACAGGTCGCCGACCAGAAGACCCTGACCGTGGCCATGGCGGCCGGCTTTCCAGCGTTGGGTTCCGTCCTTGAGGTCGAGACACACCAACATGCCGTCGTCGAGTCCGTAGAGGAAGCCGTCGCGTGCGACGGGATTGGCGAACTTGGCTTTAAGTTTCAACGTGCGCCAAACCTCCGTGACCGCGAGTTCCGCAGTGGCCGTGGATTTCACCTCGAGCATCGCGGCACCGACGCCGTAGCCGGCGGAGAACACGACGCGGTCCGGCCCGGCGATCACCGGCACGGCGACGTGCGGATAGCCGATGCCCCAGGGATATTCCCAGAGCACCGCGCCGTTCGCGGCGTCATGCGCGGTGATGCGGCGATGGTTGTAGGCGAGAATCTGGCGACGGCCGGCAAGGGTCGCGACGAAGGGCGAACCGTATCCCGCCTCCGCGTCGCCGGCGGACCAGACGAGCGCGCCGGTGTCCGCGTCGTAAGCGAGGAGAGATTTCTGCGCAGTGCCGCCGGCGCTGACGATGATGCGACCGTCGAGAAACAACGGCGAACCGGCGTAGCCCCAGTCGGGAATTTTCGCCGCGGCTTCGGCGACGAGGTCGTGTGTCCAGCGCAGTTTTCCCGTGGCGAGATCGAGGGCGTTGAGTCGCCCCGTCGAGCCGAGCGTGAAAACGCGATCGCCGACGACAGTGGGAGTGGCGCGCGGGCCTTCGCCGCCGACCGGGTTGTTGTAGTGCGTGGCATCGGCGTGCGACCAGAGTCGCCGGCCGGTGAGGAGATCGTAGCAGGAAACGTTTTCGTTGCCGCCGTCCTGCTCCTGCGTGAGCGCGCGATCGCCGACGACCGCGAAGCCGGACCAGCCGGGACCGACCTTGCTGCGCCACAACACCTGCGGCGGGTGGGCCGCCCAATCCGGATCGAGGGCCGGCCCTGCAAGCCTGGCGTTGCGATCCGGGCCGAGGAACTGGGTGAAATCGGGACGAGCGATGAGCGCGGATGCGACCGGCGTGTTGGACGGCGAAGCGGTGACAACGGCTGAAGCGGCCGCAGGAGGGCGCGCTGAGTTCGTCCAACGCGGCACGATGATCGGGACGAAATCACCCGTGACGCCGCGGATGCGAAACAGCGATGCGCCCGCGGCGAGCAGCGCGAGGCCACCGAGCGTGACCCCGATGCGCAGGCGTGCCCGCGCGCGGGAGAGAAAAATCCACCACAGCGACAATAGCAGCGCCGTCCCGAGGACGATGCCGCCGGTCGTCATGTTGCGCTGCTGAAACGCGAGGTCGCTGCGGAACCGCACAACAGCGACGGCCGTGACCGCGACGCCAACGATCAGCCACGCCGGCCACCAACGGATCGGGCGGCGAGCAGTGGAGGCGGGTGGGAAAATCTCAGCGGTCATCCGCCCAACAAGGACACAGCATCCTGGCACAGCCAAAGGAAATCACGACGCCGCGAGCGACTCGCCGCCGAGGATTTTGTCACCGTCGCGCTGCCAGCGATAGACGAGCGGGGTTTTCGTGCGGTCGAGTTCCTTGAAGAGCGCGGGGGCGGCGCGCTTGGGCAGTTCGAGTTCGGCGAGGCCGGTGGCGTCGCAGTTGAGCAGGCGCGCGTAGGGTTTGAAGTGCTCGACGAGGCCGATGACGCGCGAAAGGTTGCCGGGCGTAGGCATCGCGGCGGCGTCACGATCGAGTGCGAGGAAGCAGTAGGGCAAGCTGCGCAGATCGATGCCGGCGCGCTGGCCGAATTTCACCCAGTCAGGATTGGCAAAAATCTCCGAGGGCGGCGGGGCGAAGAAATGGCACCAGTGGCGCTCGTTGCCCTCGGCGAACATCGGACAACTTTGTGCGTGGGTGCAGGGCGCTACGATGCGAAATGCACCCGCGAGCTCGTCGCGGAGTGCGCCGAGCTGGCGGCTCACGACGTGCGTGCCGGGCTCGCACCAGAGCACGGCGTCGGCGCGCGCGATGAGCGCGCGCAACTGCGCGAGCGCGGCGGGCGGCAGTTCGTTGAGCACGTGGCTCACGACGAGCAGGCCAATCGGAGAGTCGGCCGCAAGCAGGCTCGTCGTGGCTTGGGCGACGTGCAGCGTGGGAAATGTATTTTGCGCGGCCTCCGCCGCGAAATCGCACGCGAGCGGCGAGTGGTCCCACACCGTGAGCGAATCGAAGTGTTCCGCGCCGAAAAACGAAATCACGCGCCGCGCGGCGACGCCGCTGCCGCAGCCCCAGTCGAAGATCGCGCGGGAGGTTGGCTTCACGCCGCGCTGCTGCACGGGCGTCCAGCCGCGCAGCCGCAGTTCGCGGAGCACGTGATCCCATTTCCAGCCGATGCGCTCGCCGTAGGTGAGATCGTAGCTCGCGAGGTCGGCGGGCGTTTCCCAGTAGGGACCGGGGGTGGCGGTGCCGCTCAGGAATTTTTGGCGCAGGCGGTCGAGCGCGGGCCAGTCGAGGTCCGTCCAGATCATGGGTGGGGG
>JANXSC010000587.1 GCA_025352845.1 Opitutaceae bacterium | reverse complement strand
GCCAGCGATCTCGAGACCGGTGAGATCGCATACCATCGGTTGGAAATTCAGCAGCGCCTCGAGCCGGCCCTGTGAGATTTCGGCCTGATAGGGCGTGTAGGCGGTATACCAGCCGGGGTTCTCGAGGATGTTGCGCTGGATGACCCCGGGTGTGTGCGTGCCGTGGTAGCCGAGGCCGATGTAACTGCGGAACACCCGGTTCTCGCTGGCGATGCCGCGCAGCTCGGCCAGCGCAGCGCTCTCGCCCAGCGCCGCGGGTAGGTTGAGCGCGCCGCGGCGGATTTGCGCGGGCACGGCGGCATCGGCGAGCGCGCCGAGGGATACATAGCCCAGCGTCGTGAGCATCGCGGCGGTCTCCGCCGAGTTATCGCCATGGTGGCGGCGCGCGAACGTGTCAGTGGGGGCGAGTGGATCTCGGGGCGAGGACATGATTTTGGCGCACGGTAGGGGAGGTCGGCGGTCGCGCAACCGCGATCTGGCGATGCGGCGTCACGGAATCGTTGCGTCCGTGCCACCGGGCCGTCACGTCAGGGACGGATAGTCTTTCTTTTCCATGAGCCCAACCCCCTGCCTTGCCTCCGTCGCCGCGCGCCGCGCCTTGCGGCTTTTCCCCACCTTCGCGTTTGGCGCCTTATGCGCCGCCACCGCGTTGGGCGCCGACGCTCCCGCGTCCTCGCGCATTCCCGCGCCGGTTCCGACGTCCGACGAAGTCGTCTCGCTCCAAAATTTCGTCGTCACCGGCTCGAACATCAGGCGCCTCGACATGGAGAAGGTCGCGCCCGTGACCGTGATTGATCAGGACGCGATGGCATCGCGCCAGGCCCTCCTGCCGGTGGACCTGCTCACGTCGCTGCCCTCAGTGGTGAATTTGCCCGAGAACGAAACGCGCCTCGGCTCTTCCGGCGCGCGCGGCGACAACGCCAACATCAACCTCCGCAACCTCGGCGCCACCGGGACGCTCATCCTCGTCAATGGCCGCCGCATGGCGATCAACCCGATGACCGCCGGCCTCTCGCAGGCGGTAAACGTCAACCAGCTCCCCACGCAGGGCATCGAGCGCATCGAGGTGCTTCGCGACGGAGCCTCTGCGATCTACGGATCCGATGCGGTGGGCGGCGTGATCAACTACGTGCTCAAGCGCTCGTTCAACGGCGCCGAGGCCACGCTGCGCTATGCCCAGCCCGAGCACGGCGGCGGCCAGAGCACGCAGGCCTCGTTCACCTTCGGCATGAGTTTCGCGCAGGGCCGCGGCCGCCTCTTCGGCACGATCGAGACGCTCTACCGCGAGGCGATTTTTTTGCGCGACCGCGAGTTCAGCAAAACCTCCAATCTCAGCGCGGTGGTGCCCGCGCCCTTCAACGTGCCCGGCGGCCCCTTCGATGCCCGCACCGCGCGCGGCCGCTACCCGATCTTCCGCATCGCGGCGGCGACGGCCAGCAACTACTTCCGCCCCGTCAGCGGCACGCCCGTGCTCACGACGGTCGCGCCGACTTTTGCGGCCAACCCGGAATTCTACCTCGACCTGAATGAGTTCGGCATGGCCTCGCCGCGCATGGCGCGCGCGAGCACGTTCGTCTCGGGCGAATTCGACGTGACCAAGAGCATCACCGCCTTCGCCGACTTCTCCTATTACAAGGCCGACTCCACGATGGTCCGCCAGCCCATCGCGCTCAACGCCCCCACCACGGACAAGCTCGCCGTCATGTCCGCGGACAACCCCTACAACCCCTATGGCTCGCGTTTCTATAGCGCCACCGGCGCACCCAACGCCGACGGCACCGCGCGCCTCACTGGCGCGCCGCGCACCGTCAGCATCGTCTCGGTCACGCTGCCCGATCTCGGCGTGGAAAAAATTTCGACCAAGGCCGATGTCGTGCGCTTCGCCGCCGGCCTGCGCGGCAAGCTCGGCGACACGTGGACGTGGGAAACCTCCGGCTTCTACAATCAGGTTAACGGCGAGGACAAAGCCTTCCCCGACGTGCGCGAGAGCTTCCTCCAGGCTGCGCTCGCCCGCAGCGACGCCACCGCCTACAATCCCTTCGGCTACACCTTCCGCGTGCAGAATGGTGCGGTCGTCGCCGACCGGCCCTACACGAATCCCGCTGCGACCGTGGACGCGTTTACCTCCATCTACGCCCGCAAGGCCGAGAGCTCGATCGCCAGCGGCGACTTGCGGCTCACGGGCCGCGTCCTCAAGTGGTGGGGCGGCGACATCATGGCCTCGGTCGGCGGCGAATACCGCGGTGACAAGCTCGCGGACAAGCGCCCGCCCTTCAGCGGCGAGAATCCCGCCAGCTCCGGCCTCGACACCACGGACAACGACTACCTCCTCCACCCGCCGCGCCCCGATGTGATCGGCGATCGCCAGATCACGAGCTTCTACGCCGAGGTGGTCGTGCCGCTGGTCGGCGCGGAGCGCCGGGTGCCCTTCGTCAACACGCTCGAACTCACCGCGTCCGGCCGCCGCGAAAACTACAGCGACTTCGGCGGCACCACGAAGCCGAAGGTCGGCGTCAACTGGCGCCCGTTTTCGTGGCTGATGTTGCGCGGCTCCTACAACGAGGGCTTCATGGCCCCGAGCCTCGCCGCGCTTTTCACGAGCCCGCGCTGGACGATCTCCGCCGGCGCCGGCGACATCGACATCTACCGCAACCCGCTCACCAACGAAGGCGCCTACGTGCAGCGCACGTATTTTGGCGGCAATCCGGCCCTCAAGCCGCAGGAGTCCAAGGGCAAGACCTACGGCATCGTGCTCGATGTGCCCGGCATCAAGGGCCTGAGCGTGACCGCGGACCAGTGGCGCATCGAGCGCACCAACCTGCTCGGCCAGCGCAGCACCGCGCAGATCCGCGCGAGCGATGTCACGCTCCTCCAAGCCTACACCAAGGCCCAGCTCGCCGCCGGCCGCACCATCGCCCAGATCGATCTCGGCAGCGGCACGCCGAACTACAAGGGCGATCCCGATGTCGTGCGCTACGCGGTCACGCTCGAGGACACCGCGGCCTTCGGCCCCTACAACGCCGCCAATCCCGGCAACCAGCAGGCGGTCGCGGGCAAGGTTTTTTCCGTCAACCAGCCCTTCATCAATCTCGCGACCAGCGATCACGAGGGCGTCGATCTCGGCCTGCGCTACGTGCTGCCGAAATTTCCGTTCGGCAATGTCCTGCTCAACTCGGACTGGTCCTACCTCGTGAAGTCCCGCTCCGAGCAGCGCCCCGCCAACCAGCCCGTGATCCAGAATAACGACATGAACGTGAACGGCGTCGCCCGCTGGCGCGGCACAACCAACGTCACGTGGCGCCGCGGCTCGTGGAGCGGCAACCTCGGGGCCTACTACGTCGGCCCCACTCAGGACGGCGCGAGCACGACGCAGGCCGTGTGGGAGTCGCTCGGCCGGCCGTCCTACATCGCGCGGCATTTCACCGCCGGGCAGTTCGTCTATCGCTACATCGTCTCCTCCACGATGACTTACAACGCCTCGCTCGGCTACCGTTTCGGCGCGGACGCAGCGAAGTGGGTGCGCGGCTCGCGCGTGCGCCTCGGCATCGTGAATCTCGCCGACAAGGAGCCGCCGATCGCCTCGGGCGGCTTCGGCTACAGCCCCGGCGTGAGCCAGAGCCTCCTCGCTGGCCGCACCTGGTCCCTCGAGATCGCGAAGCCGTTTTGAACGCGATGCCGCGCCGCGCCTTTTTTGTTCTCGCCGGACTGCTGTTCGCCGCGGT
>JANXSC010000034.1 GCA_025352845.1 Opitutaceae bacterium | reverse complement strand
GTGACCGGAGACGTAGGCCATGCCCTGCACGACTACGACCGGGCGATAAACGGCCACGGGTTTTGGGGCGGCGGGCAGGACGAGGTTCAACTTGGCGAAGCGATCTTCATGCGTCATCGCGCAGACCGTGGCGGGAATTTTCGGCGAGAGCACGCGATTTTTTCGTGGCGTTGGCAGCCGCATCCCCGCTGGCACTTATCGTGGATCCTCAATTGGCGGGACCTCGCATCCGAGGTAGGGCAGGTCTTCGACCTGCCCTTGTGGCCGTCGAAGGGCGGGTCAGAGACCCGCCCTGCTATGATGGCGAGAGGGTCAAGCGGGAAAAAGGTGTGGTTAATTTTGAGTGGAGTTGGGAGCGGGGGAAGGGAAAGCGGGTGGATTTTTATGGTGGGAGCGCCGCGCGCGCGGGGCGGACGGGGTGAGCCGATCGTCGAAGTGTCTCCGTCCCGGACCTGAACGAGTCGGTCGTCCAAGTTAACCTGCTATCCGCGCGTGGTGGTGCCAGCGCATGATGCTTTATGCAAAGTGGAGAGCGAAAGGGACGGAGTGCAGCGGCACCATCTACAGAACGGGTTTGTGCCCAAGGGCGGGAACGTGCGCGCTTGCACTCCGAAAGTCGGTCCGCGCAGTCGGCGCGGCGAGCTTCCGAAAAAGGAGGAGGAGGTTAACTCAGGCGGTCACCTCCGTGGGCACCAGCAGCTGGAGTTTCGCGGGCGTGGTCTGAGCGGTCGCCAGGCGCCAGAGGTCGACCGCGAGCCGGCGCGCGGCGGCCACCGCGAGTTTGCGCCGGGCCGCGCCGCGGGCGATGCCGGCGACCAGGCCTTTGATCGGCGGATAGTCCGGCTGCCAGCGCACGAGCCGCCAGACCAGTTCGATCAGCAGCGCGCGCACGCGCGGGTTGCCGTGGCGGTTGATGCAGCCGTCGCGTTTGCTGCCGCCGCTTTGGTGCACGCCCGGACACAGCCCGGTGTCGCTGGAGACCTGGCGGCGGTTCTTGAACCGCGCCCAATCACAGATCTCGCGGGCGAGGAGCACCCAGGTCAGTGCGCCGACGGCTTTGGGCAGAACTTTGGGCGCGGCGGCCTCCAGCGTTTTACGCCGGGCTTTTTCCTGCGTATCCACGGTCGCCAGCACGGTGCGCATGATCTCCAGTTCCTGCACGAGCCAGACCGACAGCGTGGCCTTGAGTTCGGTCCACCGCCGCTCGGTCCACCACGGGCCGGTGACGTGGTGGCCGTGGACGAGGAGCAGGCTGCGGCCGCGCGCCTCCCATTCGTGGCGGGTGCGTTTGAGCTGACCGCGCAGGCGGCCTTCGGCGCGCGCCTGCTCCTCCGCGGGCGTCGGCACCGTGACCACGGAAAACGCCTTGGTGTTGCCGCGCACATAGCGGTCGAGCCGGTCGGCGAGGGCGGTCGCATCGAGCGCGTCGGTCTTTTGCTGGCGCGCCCCGCCGAGCGCTTCCGCGACGACAACGTAGTTGGTCGCCCCGGCGGCGAGCAGTTCGCGGTGCAGCCCGTAGCCGCAGGGCCCAGCCTCGTAGCAGCCGTAGACTTTGCGCCCGGCCGCGCGCAGCCCACGCACCAGCGTGAGCAGCTCGGCGGTGGTCATCTTCTGCGGCCGCTGCGGGAGCGCGCCGTCGAGCTGCACGCACACGACGACGTCGCGCGCGTGGAGGTCCATCCCGAGCTTGATCGTTTCGGCCTTGGTTTCCACCAGGCGTTCCAGCAGTTTCTTGACGTTAGTTTTTGCATTCATTCGGCGGACAAGTTGGGCCTTTTTCGCCCGCTTGTCCGCCTCATGGCATCTACTCCCTTCAGTCATTCTGGTTCGCCGCCGCCTTTTTCTTGCCGCCCTTCTTCTTCGCCGCGGGTTCGTCGGCCGTCGCGGCCGGTGTGTTTCTCGTCGGCATCGGGGCACTCACACTCGCGCGCCACGCGAGCAGTTTCGCGTAAAGTTCCTGCCGCTTTTCGGGATTCGTCGTCGCGAGGTTCTTCTTTTCGCCGATGTCGTCGCGCAGGTTGTAGAGTTCGAGGCGGCCGTCTTCCAGGAACTCCATCAGTTTCCAGTCTCCGGCCTGCACGAGGCTCACGGGCAACGTGCGAAACTGCCCCGGCCCCGCGCCGAGGTAGCCGGGGAAGTGCTGGTAGATCGCGTCGCGCGCGAGCTTCGCCTTCGCGTCGCGCAGCAGCGGCACGAGGCTTTCGCCGTCGGCGATCTGGCCGGCGGGCATTTTTCCACCGGCGAGCGCGGTGAAGGTCGGATAGATATCCACGTGGATGCCTGGCGTGTCGCACGTGCTGCCGGGCGCGACGCGGCCCGGCCAGCGCACGATGAACGGCACGCGCGTGCCGCCTTCGTAGAGGCTGCCCTTGCCGTGACGCAGCGGGGCATTGTCGGTCACATCGCCGCCGCCCTTGATGATGCCTTCGCGGATGTAGCCCCCGACGCCGCCGTTGTCGCTGGCGAAAATGAGCACGGTATTCTCCGCGAGCTTGAGTTCCTCCAGTTTCGCCATCACGCGGCCCACGCTCTCATCCACGCTCGCGATCATGGCGGCATAGACGGGGTTGTTGTGCCCGCCGACGCCCGGCTTGTTTTTGAATTTCTCGATCCACGACGGTTTCGCGTCGTGCGGCGAGTGGACGCCGAAGTGCGGGAGGTAGAGAAAGAACGGCTCCGCCTTGTGGCGTTCGATGAAACTCACCGCCTTGTCGGTGAGAAAATCCGCGAGATAGGATCCCTTTGGATATTCGACGGGCGGGATCGTCACGAAATCGAAATGCGCGCCCATGCTCACGATCGCCTCGTCGAAGCCGCGCTTGGCCGGATGGTAATCGCCCTGCTGGCCGAGGTGCCATTTGCCAAACATCCCGGTCGCGTAGCCGCTCGCTTTCAGCGTCTGCGCGATCGTCACGCGATCGAGCGGAAGGTTCTGCACGTTGTCCACCGGGCGCAGCGGTCGGCTCTGCCAGTCGAACCGGTCAATCGCCCCCACGGTGTAAACGCCGGTGCGCGCGCCGTATTGGCCGGTCATGAGGGCGGCGCGCGTTGGCTGGCAGTTCTGGCAGTGGTGATAGTTGGTGAACTTCATCCCCTGCGTCGCGAGCCGGTCGATGTTCGGCGTTTCGTAATACTTGCTGCCGTAACACGCGACGTCGGTATAGCCGAGGTCGTCGGCGAGGATGAAGACGATGTTGGGCTTCGTCGCGCTGGCCGCGACGAGCGGTGCGGCGGCGCCAAGCACGAGGCCAGCTAAGACGGGAAGAGAGAATTTCATGGAGAGCAGGAGATTCGAAACGCCGGGGTTGGCCGTCACTGCTTGTTGGCCTTGCGCTGGTTCTTTTTCGCCTGCTTCGCCGCGGCGTCGACCTCGTCGAGTTTTCCCCCGGCAGGATTCAGCTCTTTCAAGATCGCGGTGAGCCGAGCACGCGCGGCCTTGCTTGCTTCGGTGTCGGCGGCCGCGGCAACGGGTTTCTCGACGAAGGGCGCGTCGCTCATGTCGAAGAGTTCCCAGCTCTCGTTCATCTTGAAGCCGCGCTCGCGCACAAACCATTTTTTGCCGAGTTGGACATACGCCCAGTCGCGCGGCGACCCCGTTTGCCCGCGAAGCTGCGGGGCGAAGCTACGGCTGTCGGTCTTGAAACCGGCGGGGGCGCTGACGCCGGCGAGTTCGAGGAACGTCGCGTGCGGATCGGCGAAGCTGATGATGTCCCTCGAGACTTTCCCGGCCGGCGTGACGCCCGGCCAGCTCGCGATCAGCGGCACGCGTGAACCGCCCTCGAGCATCGAGGCTTTTTTGCCGTTGATCATGCGGCCGCCAATGGTCGTCGGGAAATTAAGTGCGGTGCCGTTGTCGCCGGAAAAAATCACGAGCGTCTTCTCGCGCAGGCCGAGTTTCTCCAACTCGGCGATGACCGCCCCGACCTGTTTGTCCATGTAGGCGATGTTGTCGTCGTAGCGTTCCTCGCCGTCCTTCGCACCCTTCGCCGAATCGGAGGTGTGCTGAATCGGAGCGTGGACGTGGTGCATCGAGTAGTAGAAGAAAAACGGCTGCTCCTTGTGCTTGCGGATAAAGTCCACGGTGAACTGGTGGATGACATCCGGCGCGTAGCTGCCCGCCGGTGCGATGACTTCACCGACGTGCTGTTGATGCGCCGTCTGCCAATACCAGCCGCCCGCCGTCGGGTCGGTCGTGTATTCGTCGTAGCCCCAGTCGCCCGGCGTCTCGCCGACCTGCCGCCACTTGCCCGCCATGCCGGTGGCATAGCCGGCCTGCTTCAGCAACTTCGCGATCGGTTGTTCGTCGGCGGATTTTGCGCCGGGGCCGTCGGCCCGCCACGACTGGTTGGTGACGCCGCCGGTGCGAAACGCATAGCGCCCGCTGTTCAGCAGGCAGCGCGAAGGCCCGCAGAGCGGCGCGGCGTAGCACGTCTCGAAGCGCGTGCCCGACGCGGCGAGCTTGTCGATGTTCGGCGTCTTGCGCACGTCGGAGCCGTAGCAGCTCACGCCATCAAGCCCGAGATCGTCGGCCAGGATGAAGATGATGTTGGGCCGCGCTGGTGCGGCGGCGAAAGCGGCGCTCGCCAGAGCGAACGACGCGAGGAGGAAACGGAGCGGTGAGTTCATGGGGATTCTGGGGCTTACACGATCAGGGCCGGAGTAAACCGACGAGCACGGCACTCAATGCCGCGCTCACCCGTGCCGCAAGGGTGAATTCCAGGGTGCGAAATTTTCATCGGGTTTCAGCCGGTGAGGCTTTTGCAAAGGCGGCGTCGGTGCCGGGCGCATCTGAGCTTCTTGCACGCTTCCTTGATCGGAAACGCGCCGCAACGTAGCACGGGCAGTTTGCATAAGGCCAGACATCGCTGACACATTTGGCCAGACATCGCAGACAGTCTACGCAGGGCGGCTATGCCCTGGAACGAATGTGATCGAGTCACTGCGCGGTGGAACTTTGTGCAGGCGGTGCTGGCGCGGCGCGCCAGCTTCGCCGCCGTGTGCGCCACGCACGGTATCAGCCGTGCGTGCGGCCACAAGTGGTGGCGGCGCTTCCGGCAGGGTGGCCGGCCGGCGTTGCGCGCGCACACGCGCCAGCCCCATCGCGCCGGCCAACAGCAACAAGGCTGGCTGCGCCGGTTGCTGACGCTGCGCCGCCGGCATCCGACGTGGGGGCCGCACAAGCTGCACTGGCTGTTGCGCCAACGCCACCGGCACGTCCGTGTGCCCGGGGTGCGCACGCTGGGTCGCTGGCTGGCGGCGGCCGGGCTGGTGCGCCGGCACGTGCGGCGTGCGCCGCCGGGCCCCCGGATCGCCGCGGATCCGCGGCCGGTGGCGACGCGCCCCAACGAGCTGTGGACGCTCGACTTCAAGGGCACGTTCCGCACCGCGGACGGCGCGCGGATTTTTCCGCTCACCGTGCGCGATGCGGCCTCGCGGTGCGTGCTCGCCGTGCACCACGTGTCCCGGCCCAATGAGCCGACGGTGCGGCGCGTGCTCACCGCGCTGTTCCGCCGGTGCGGCCTGCCCCGGGCGGTGCAAGTGGACCACGGCGCACCGTTCGCCGGCAGCGGCCCGCGCGGCCTGTCGGCCCTGAGCGTGTGGTGGCTGCGGCTCGGCCTGCGCGTCGTGTTCACCCGCCCCGCGTGCCCGCAGGACAACGGCGCGCACGAACAGATGCACCGGGTCCTCAAGGCCGAGACGACGCGCCCCCCGGCCGCTCACGCCCGGGCGCAACAACGCCGCTTCACCCGCTGGCGCCACGGCTATAATCACGCGCGCCCGCACGCCGCACTCGGACTGCACCCACCCGCCAAGCGTTACCGGCCCAGCGCGCAACGCCTGCCGGCGGTGCTGCCGGCTTGGTCGTATCCGGCCGACTGGCTCCGCCTGCGGCCGGGGACCAACGGCCGCGCGTGGTGGGGGCAACGCCAGCGGCTGTTCGGCCGCGCCTTCGCAGGCGAATGGCTCGGGCTGCGTCCACGGCGCGGCGGCTGGACGGAGGTCTACCTCGGGCCGCATCTGCTCGGCTTGCTGCACCACGCGGATCGCGCCGGGCTGCGCCCGGCCCGCACCCGACCACCCAAGCGACGGTAAGGGAGGGGCTGTCGCCCCTCCCTTAAATCCTCCCCATTTTTCAAATGTTTCCAAACCACCGCACTCCACTGTCTGCGATGTCTGGCCAAATGTGTCAGCGATGTCTG
>JANXSC010000027.1 GCA_025352845.1 Opitutaceae bacterium | reverse complement strand
CCACGTGACCCCCGACCAAATGAAAAGACTCGCGCCGATGACGGCGCGCTTGCTCACGCGGTCGGCGATCAAGCCGCCGAACGGACTGAGCAACGCGTAGGTCCACTTGAAACTGCCGAGCACGAGGCCCCAGTCGGCCTTGTTGGCGATGCTCGGGATGTCCGCGACCATCGACGACTTCATCGTCGCGAGCATCTGCCGATCGAGGTAGTTCAGCAGCGCGACGGGAAACAGCAGCACGACGACGGCCCACGCATAGCGGGCCAGCGAAGGCGGTGCGGACGAAACGGGGGCGGCGGACAACATGGGGGGAAGACGACCCGACGTGTGTCAGGCCGCCGCGGAATTCTCCAGCGCAAGATCGTGGCGCGGAAAAAAGACCACGCGGTCGCTCAATGCGGCGCGCGGGCGAATGTCAGTGACGTCGCTAGGCTGATGAAGTGATGACATCGTTAATGCGAAGGGAGCGCCCTGAAAGCACGCGGAAGCAGAGGGCGCGTCAGCAATCAGAGTTTTTTCGGATCGAGGACGACGTGTTTAATTTTTTCGCGATTCCACGTGTAAGTGAGGTGGACGAGGCCATCGCGCGTCTGGATGACGGCGGGATAGGCATAGCCGTGTTTGCGCGGCTCATCCTCGAGCGTGACGAACATTTGCCAGACAATGCCGTCCTTGGAAACGGAAACGTTGAGCGGCCAGCGCACGCCCCAATCTTCCGCGGCTTCGGCAATGGCGGGCTGCGCGCCGCCGAGCGCGTTGGCCTTGGGATTGCGCGGCGCACCGCCGGCGCGGTCGCGAAAATTATAGACGAGCAACTGGCGTCCGTCGGCCAGCGTGACGGCATCGCTGCCGGAGTTGGGATTGTAGAGTCCAGTGGATGCGAGCCTGCTCCACGTGCGGCCCTGGTCGCTCGACCAACTGGTAACGAGCATTTTTTCCTTGGTGCGGCACAGCAGTTGGAGGCGACCGTCGGGATAAGTAAGCACACTCGGCTGGATAGCGTTGAACTCGTCCTTCGTATTGATCGGTCCGACGATCTGCCAGGTGCGGCCGAGGTCGGGCGACAACTCCAGATGCACGCGCCAGCCCAGCTTGGGATCCTCGGTGCTCGAGCCTGCGAGCAGCGTGCCGTCGGCGAGCTGCACGGGTTTGTTCTTAATCGGACCGAGCACGTCCTCGGGCAGGCGACGCGGCTCGCTCCACGTGCGGCCGCCGTCGGTGGAGGTGATGAGCATGCCCCACCATTTTTCCGGCGAGGGGCCGACCTTATAGTAAAGTTGCAGCGGCCCGCCGCGCGGCTGGAAGAGCACGGGGTTCCAGCAGGCGTAACGCTTCGCGTCGTGCTGCACGCCATCGGCGGCCTTCACTCCGAGCGTCCACCGTCCGCCCTCCCAGCGCGAAACCCAGATGCAGACATCAGGGTTGGACTCAGCCGTGCCGCCAAACCACGCGGCGACCAGCTCGCCCGCCGACGTCTCGGCAATCGTCGAGGCGTGGCATTGCCGATAGGGGCCGGGCTCGTAGATGAACTCGGCGCGCACGACCGCCGGATGCGCCGGCGCGGCCGAAGCGGCGGGCGCGAGCAGCGCGAAGGTGGCGACGAACAGGGCAAGAAAGCGGGGTGATTTCATCAGACGGGTGGTGAAGTGCGCTTGGCTTTGCTCGGTGTAAGAGGTGACGCCTACCGCCGCACGCTGGCGGATGGGAGGCCCCACGCTTTGAACATCCGGCAGAAATCCTTCACGATCCCGCGGTAGATCTTCGCCGACTCGGCGGACACCACGGTCTTGGGCGCACCGGGATCGAAGCCGCGGGCTTCCATGCCGGTCGCCACGCTGAGGGGAAACAGCAGCCGATCTACCACCGGTCCGATCTCCCGCATGCGCGCGGCGTCGCGCTTCCCGTCACCGGGCGCCCCCTCGCGATGGACATGGTAGAGGTTGACCATCGGCTCGGGCACGAAGTTGACGAGTCCGCCGATACAGCCGGCCGCCCCGAGCGCGAAGACCTCGGGCAGTCTCGTGTCGGCACCGGAGAAGACGGCGAATTTTTTCCGCTCCCCGAGCGCGATGAGATCCCGGTGGTAGGCGAACTCGCCGCCGCTCTGCTTGATGCCCGCCATCTCCGCTCGGTCGGCAAACTGGGCGATGGTCTCGAGACCGATGCGGTTGGA